>JBILDP010000011.1:0-21797 GCA_044352535.1 Prochlorococcaceae cyanobacterium | reverse complement strand
TCGCGGTCACCACGGCCTCCAGCTTGCTGGCCTGCCGTTCGGCCTGCAGTCGCAGTTCGTCGCCATCGGCATGTTCCAGGGGCAGGTCGAACCAGAAGGTGGTGCCCACCTCCGGCTCGCTCACCATCTGTACCCGGGTGCCGTGTTTCTCCAGAATGCCGCGCACGATCGAGAGCCCCAGGCCGGTGCCGGCCTCGGTGTGAACTGCGTTTTCAACCCGGTAAAAGCGTTCGAAGATGCGCTGTTGATCGGCCGAGGCGATGCCGCAGCCGGTGTCGGCAATTTCAATGCGCAGCCGCGGTAGCGGTGAGGTGATGGCACAACTGGGGTGCTCCGGAGTTTCCTGCGGCGGCGGCAACAGCGGGCACTGGTCGGGCCAGGGATAGGCCCGCACCATCAGTTGGCCCCCATGGGGGGTGAACTTGAGCGCATTACCCACCAGGTTGTCGAACACCTGAAGCAGCAGGTCCCAGTTGGCCAGCACCCGTGGCAGTTGCGGTTCCACGTTGTGCACCAGGCTGACGCCCTTGTCGTCGGCGTTGAGCCGGTAGGTGCGCAGGGTCTGCTCGATCGCCGGAGCCACCTCCACAGGCTCGAAGCTCCACTGCCGGTCGGATTCCAGCCTGGAGAGATCGAGCACATCGTTGACGAGCCGGGTGAGGCGATCGGTTTCAGCGTTGGCGATGCCGAGGAATTCGCGCTGCTCCTCCTCGCTCAGCTGGTCGCCCAGGTCGTGGAGCGTCTCCACGTAGCTCTTGATGTTGAACAGTGGCGTGCGCAGCTCGTGGGACACGTTGCTGATGAAGCGGCTCTGGGCGGCGTTGAGCTCCACTTCGCGGGTCAGGTCCTGCACCGTCATGGCGATGCCCTTGAGGCTCTCGCCGCTGGCATCGCGCACGGCCTGGAGCACGATCCGCAGGGTGCGGGGGGGCTCCCCGAAGCTGCAGCGCACGTCGGTGGAGTCGCGTTCGTTGCTGATCACGCTCTCCAGTGCGGCCTGGAGCTCCAGGGCAACGCGCTCAGGCAGCTCCTCGATCAATTCGTTGCCCTCCAGCTTGCGCCCCTCCCAGCGGAACAGGCGGCGCGCGGTGGGGTTCACCAGCACGATTGCCCCCTCGGCATCGAGCAGCACGGCCCCATCGGCCATGGTGGCGATCAGCGACTGCTGCTTCACCTGCTCGGCCTTGAGCTCCTCGATGTTGGCAGCCTTGTAGGCCTCCAGCTGGGCGGCCATCGTGTTGAAGCCATCGAGCAGCTCGCCCAGCTCACCGCCCACGGGCAGAGCGATGCGGGCCTCGAAGTTGCCGCCGGCGATCTGGCGCACGCCGCGCAGCAGCTCTTTCACCGGTTGGGTGATCGTGAGGGCGTTGAACACCGAGCCCAGGATCACCAGCACCCAGATCGAGATGAACACCGCCACGGTCACCTCGCGGGTGAGGGCGGCACTGGCGATCAGGGTCTCGTTGGGGTTGATGCCCAGGGCCAGCACCCCCAGATACCGCCCCTCGCTGCTGAGCGGCACGAACACATCCGTTACCTGCCCATCCGGGGTGAGGTGCTGGCGGATCAGGGGGCTCCCCTGGCGTTTCTGGATGTCGGCGGGCAGCTCCAGCCGGCGACTGAGCAGCAGCTCACTGCTGCCGCCGTTGTTGGCCCCCACCGGGATACCGAGATAGATGACACCTTCGGGATCGGCGAAGAAGATGTAACGCAGGCTGCTGCTCGAGCCCCAGAAGCGCTCGGCCACCGCTGCCAGCTGGCGGTCGCTGCCCTCGGCCACCAGCGGGGTCACGTTGGCGGCCAGCAGCAGGCCCAGATCGCGGGCGTACCGGGTGTCGCTCATGCGTGCGTCCCGCTGGATGCCGTTGAGGGCCCCGAAGGTGATGCCGGTCATCAGCAGGCTCACCACCAGGGTGGCCACCGCCAGCAGCTTGGTCTGCAGGCTGAACTCGGCCCACCAGCGGCCCAGCCGCTGCCGCCAGTTGGCCGGGGATGGGGCCTGGGCGCCTGGGTTGTTCATCGGCTGCGCACCTGGTGGCCGATGTCGCGGCGGAAGGTGATGCCCTCGAAGTGCACCTGGGCCAGCCCGGCGTAGGCCCGCTCGAAGGCGGCATCGAAGTCGTCGGCCTGGGCCACCACCGCCAGCACCCGGCCGCCGCTGGTGCGGCACTGGCCCTGGGGATCGCGCTGGGTGCCGGCGTGGAACAGCTGCAGGCTGTCGCCCGGTTCCAAGCCGCTGCTGATCGGATCGCCCGTGCGGATCGTTCCCGGATAGCCCTGGGCGGCGGCGATCACGCAGGCGCTGCAGCCCGGCGCGATCGAGAGTGGCGGTGCCATGTCCAGGCGCCCCTGGGCGCAGGCCAGCAGTACCTGTGCCAGCTCCGGGCCCAGCAGTGGCATCAGGGTTTCGCACTCCGGATCGCCGAAGCGGCAGTTGAATTCGATCACGCTCGGGCCGCCGCCGGTGAGCATCAGGCCGGCGTAGATCACGCCGCGGTAGTCGATGCCGCGCGCCCGCAAGGCCTTCAGGGTGGGCTCCAGCACCAACTGGCGCACCTGTTCCAGGCCTGCCGCATCCAGCAGCGGCGCCGGGGCGTAGGCGCCCATGCCGCCGGTGTTGGGGCCGGTGTCTCCTTCGCCGATCCGTTTGTGGTCCTGGGCAGGGGGCAGCAGCACCAGGCGCTGGCCGTCGCTGAGGGCAAACACCGACACCTCGGGCCCGTGGGTGCGCTCCTCCAGCACCAGGGAGGCGCCGGCGCTCGCGCCGAAGCGGCCGCTGAAGATCTCGGCGATGGCGGCGCGGGCTTCATCCAGTGTTTCGGCCACGGTGACGCCCTTGCCGGCCGCCAGACCATCCGCTTTCACCACCAGGGGTTTGCCCTGAGCCTCCAGGGCGGCCAGGGCCTCGGCCTCGCTGCTGGCACTCCAGTAGCCGGCGGTGGGCACCCCGGCCTCCTGCATGAGCGCCTTGGCCCACTGCTTGCTGGCTTCCAGCTGGGCGCCATCGGCGCCCGGCCCGAACACGGGGAATCCCTCGGCCCGCAACGTGTTGGCCAGGCCGGCGGCCAGGGGGGCCTCAGGCCCCACCACCACCAGCTCGATGCCGTGCTCCCGGCAGGCGGCCAGCAGGCCGGTGTGGTCGGATTCGGCGATCGCCAGCTGCTGGCACCCAGCCAGGTCGGGCGTGCCGCCGTTGCCGGGGGCCACCCACACCTGCTCCACTCCCGGGCAGCGGATGAGGGCCCAGGCCAGGGCGTTCTCGCGTCCACCGCCGCCCACCACCAGGATCCGCGCGGGGCTGGAGAGGGATGGGGATGCCGGCGCTGGTGCCATGGGAGTGGAGGGGGCGGAACGGGGAAGGATGGACCGGCGCGGCTCCCCTAGGTTGAGCGCCGTTGCGCGGGCCGCAAGCCCAGGGATCTGGTCATGGCGGCCGGCGTTGTCCCATTTTCCCGCTGGTCTGCCCTGCCCAGTCCCTCCCGGCGCAGGTCGTGGACTCGCTGGTGCTTTCCATCGCTGTCCGCCGCGTTGCTGGCGATGGGGGCCGCCGCGACCGTCACGGGCAACGCGGCCAGGGCGGAACCGGCCTCGGGCGATCCCCTTCAGGTGGCGATCGACGCCTGTCAGGTCGCCGTGGCTGCCGGTGATGCCCCAGCTCTGCGGCAGGTGCAGCAGCAGTTGCTGCAGTCGCCCCGTGCTGCCGAGGCGCTGCGGCCGCTGTTGGCCCGGGCGGAGGCGCTGCTGGCCTGCCGGGCTCCCGCCGGTGCCCTCCAGGTGCTGGATCGCCTCAGTCCGGCCCCTGGCGCGGATCGACAGCTCTGGCTGTTGATGCGCTGGCAGGCTGCCCAGGCAGGCCTTGACCATCGCCAGGCGGCCGACGCGCTTTGGCATCTGGCGGCCGGTGATCTGGGCAGCCTGGCGGCCCTGCCGCTGCCGATATCGCCTACGGCCCAGCGCCCTGCCCTGGATCTGCTCGCCGATCATTTCGAAGCGCTGGGCTGGTCGCAGCAGGCGGCCAACGTTTTGGTGAGTGGCGGGGGCGGCGGTGCCGTTGGGGCTGCCCGACTGGGGCGGGCCGCGGCCCTCGCCCAGGAGCTGCCCTCGGCCCAGCGTCAGCAGCTGCTGGAGCGGGCCGTGGAGCAGGCGGCTGAGGCTGGCGCGTGGGGGCTCGTGGCCCAGTTGCTCGACCAGCAGATCGCGCTGGGCGATGGGGAGCCGTGGGGCAGCCAGGCGGTGCAGCGGCGCCTGCGGCTGAGCCCCCGGATCGACGATGCCTACGGTGAGTGGCAGCTGCGCCCCCAGCCTGAGCTGGAGCAGCGGCTGCGCTCGCCCCGCGAGCCCGGCGGCCATGCCGCCACTCCCCCTCCCACCGACACCTCCAGTCCTGCTGCGCTGCCATGAGCTCCTATTCGGTCGGATCGCTGCTGCACGAGGGCAAGGCCAAGCGGGTGTTCGCCACCGACCAGCCGGATCTGGTGGCCGTGGAGTTCAAGGACGACGCCACCGCCTTCAACGCTCAGAAGAAGGCCCAGCTGGCGGGGAAGGGCCAGCTCAACTGCCAGATCTCGGCGCTGATCTTTGAACACCTGATCGGCTGTGGCATCCCCACCCATTTCCTCGGAGTGGCGGAAGGGGAGCGCGGCGCCACCTGGATGCTGGTGAGGCCTGTTGAGATCGTGCCCGTGGAGGTGGTGATCCGCAATCGGGCAGCTGGTTCCCTCTGTCGTCAGCTGCCGATCGCGGCGGGAACCCCGCTGAATCCACCCCTGCTCGATCTGTACTACAAGGACGACGCGCTTGGGGACCCCCTGCTCACCGAGGCGCGCCTGGAGCGACTCGGGTTGTTGACACCCGAACAGCGCCAGCAGCTCGGGCAACTGGCCTTCCGCATCAACGACGCCCTGCGCCAGCTGTTCGCCGGGGTGGGACTTGAGCTGGTGGACTTCAAGGTGGAGCTGGGATTCAGCAGCGACGGCCAGCTGGTACTGGCGGATGAAATCAGTCCTGATACCTGCCGCCTCTGGGATGTGGCGGTGGCCGATCAGCACGACCGCATCCTCGACAAGGACCGCTTCCGTCAGGACCTGGGCGGGGTCGTGGAGGCCTACGGGGAGGTTCTCAAACGGGTCCAGGGGGCCTGTCCGCAGCCCCGCATCTACCGGTAAGGTCTCGGCATTTGCGGCCTGGCCGCATCCGATCTCGAGGCTGATGGCTGGCTCGCTGGGACCCAAGCTCGCCCTGCCCCTGATGGGGCTGACCCTGTGGGCAGCCGCACCGGCCCTGGCCCAGCAGAGCCCGACGGGCCAGAACTCTCCCCCTGACGGCAGGCCAGTTTCCGAACAGATCGACAATCCGTTCGAGACTCCGCAGACCACACCCACTCCGCAGGCCCAGCCAGCCCCCCAGGCCCAGCCAGCGCCCCAGCAGAAGCCACCCCAGTCCCAGCCGGCGCCGAAGGCGGTTCAGCCGGCCCCTTCGGCCGAGCCTCGCGTGCTCATCTCTGAGGTGGTGATCGAAGGCCTGGAAGGCCATCCCGAACGCGATCGCCTTGAGCTGGCCGCCTATGCCGCCATGGCCGCCACCCCGGGCACCAGCGTGACCCGCAGCGAGTTGCAGACCGATCTTTCGGCGATCTATGCCAGTGGTTGGTTTTCCGATGTGCGCATCCAGCCGGTGGATGGCCCCCTGGGCGTGCGGCTGATCGTGACGGTGGTGGCCAATCCGGTGCTGCAGAGCGTGCGACTCGATCCGGCCGATGTGAAGCTGCCGGAGCAGGTGGTGAAGGACACCTTCGCCGCGGAATACGGCCAGACCCTCAACCTCAATGCCCTGCAGAGCCGCATGCAGGAGCTGCAGAAGTGGTATTCCGATCAGGGCTATTCGCTGGCCCGGGTGACCGGCCCGACCCGCGTCAGTCCCGATGGGGTGGTGGAGCTGCTGGTGCGGGAGGGCACGGTCGAGGACGTGCAGGTGCAGTTTGTGAACAAGGAGGGGCAGGCCACCAACGACAAGGGCGAGCCGATCCGTGGCAAGACCAAGCCCTGGGTGATCACCCGCGAGGTGTCCCTCAAGCCTGGCCAGCTGTTCAACCGCCGCCAGCTTGAGGAGGACATCAAGCGCATCTACGGCACTGGCCAGTTCAGCGATGTGAAGGTGACGCTGCAGCCCGTGGCAGGTGAGCCGGGCAGGGTGGTGATCGTTCTGGGGATTGTGGAGCAATCCAGCGGTTCGCTCTCCGGTGGTATCGGTTACAGCCAGACCCAGGGTGTGTTCGGACAGATCCAGCTGCAGGACAGCAATCTGTTTGGTCGTGCCTGGGATCTGGGAACTAACTTCTCCTATGGCCAATATGGTGGTCTTGGCGATATCACCTTCACCGATCCATGGATCAAGGGTGATAAATATCGCACCTCTTTCCGGGCAAGACTGTTCTTCAGTCGTGAAGTGCCCCAGATTTTCCAGAGTGAGAACACCTCATTTACTTATCAGCTCCAGAACTTCACCGGGGCGGATTTTGATGTGGTGACACGTGGCCCGAATGAAGCCGGTGAAGGCGCCACTAATTTCGACACCGTTGCCATTCAACGGGTCGGTGCCAGTGTGCAGTTTGTGCGGCCACTGAATGGTGGTGATCCTTACAAGAAGGCTCCTTGGAATCTGATTCTGGCTTTTGGTGGCCAGGAGGTCACCCCCATGGACTTCGGAGGCAGCAAATACTCCAAGGGTGTGGTGAGCGGTACCTATGGGCCCAATGGCACCTTCAATACGAACCCGGGACCTAACCCTGGGGATGGAGCCAAGGTCATTTGCCTTGCCTACAACTGTGCTTCTGAAAACCAGTTGCTCAGTTTCCGTCTCGGTGCCACTTACAGCACGCTCAACGATCCCCGCAATCCCACCAGCGGCAATTTCTTCAGCATCGGCACCGAGCAGTTCATCTCCGTGGGTGAAAATTCGCCCACCTTCAACCGAATCCGTGGCAGCTTCACCCACTACATACCGGTGAATTGGCTGAAGATTTACAAGGGATGTCGGCCTAAGCCCGGTGAAACTGAGGACTGCAAACAGGCCCTCGCCTTCCAGGTTTCTGCGGGCACCCTGATCGGTAGTGAGATTCCCCCCTACGAAGCCTTCTGTATGGGCGGTGGCAATTCCGTGCGCGGTTACTACGACTGCGATATGGGTGTGGGTAAGAGTTTTGGCGAAGCCACGATCGAATACCGCTTCCCGATCTTCAGCATCATCAGCGGCGAGGTGTTCTTTGACGCCGGCACCACGTTCGGCACCCAGGGCGATGTGCCAGGTAACCCCGGCGGCCTGCTCGGCAAGCCCGGTGATGGTTACTCGATCGGTACGGGTCTGATCGTGACCACGCCCGTGGGACCGTTGCGTCTGGAGGTGGCCAGCCAGGACTTCAGTGGCGAATGGCGCTTCAACCTCGGCGTGGGCTGGAAGTTCTAGTGACGCCTTGGCCGCAGACCTACAGCCTCAGCTGGACGCTGGCGGCGGAAACCGAGCGTCGGGGTGTGGGGCTGCACAGTGGCGCGCCGGCCACCGTGCGGCTTGCTCCCGCCGATCAGCCCGGCTACTGGTTGGGTTGGCTGAACCAGCCCCACCTGCCCCTGCAGCGCCTTCAGCCCGCCCAGGTGGTGGATGCCCGGCTATGCACCGCATTGGCACTGGAGGGCGGTCGCCTCGCCACGGTGGAGCACCTGCTGGCGGCGCTGGCGGGCACGGGGATCACCCAGGCCCAGATCTGGGTCGAGGGGCCGGAGATCCCCCTGCTCGACGGTTCGGCCCTGCCCTGGGTGGAGGCCATCGCCGAAGTGGGGCTTGAACCTGCGGCCGGCGTTCCTGCGGCACCAGCGCCGGCCTCGCCGATCACCCTTCACCAGGGCAGCAGTTTTGTGACGGCTCTGCCGGCCGACGGACTGGTCCTGGCGGCGGCGATTGAGTTCAGCGAGCCGGCGATCGGCCGTCAGCTGTTTTCCCTATCGCTCACTCCTGAGAGCTTTGTGGCGGAGATTGCCCCGGCCCGCACCTTTGGCCTGCGCTCCCAGGTGGAGCAGTTGCGGGCCGCCGGTCTGATCCAGGGTGGTGGCCTCGACAACGCCCTGGTCTGCGACGGCGATCGGTGGCTGAATCCGCCACTCCGCTTTGCCGACGAACCGGTGCGCCATAAAATCCTTGACCTGATCGGCGATCTGGCCCTCGTTGGTCTGCCTCGGGCCCAGGTGTTCGCCTTTCGCGGCTCCCATGGCCTGCACACTGCCCTGGCCGCGGCCCTGGCGCCCCTGCCCTCTTCCCCTGCCTGATGCCCGTGGTTGATTCCGCCAATGCCTCCGCTCCGGTGGTGCTCAGCGCCGAGCAGATCCAGGGTCTGCTGCCTCACCGCTATCCCTTCGCCCTGGTGGATCGGGTGATCGAGCACGAACCGGGCAAGCGGGCCGTGGCGATCAAGAACGTCACGTTCAATGAGCCCCAGTTTCAGGGCCATTTCCCGGGCAGGCCTCTGATGCCGGGCGTGCTGATCGTGGAGGCGATGGCCCAGGTGGGTGGCCTGATCGTGACCCAGATGCCCGATCTGCCCAAGGGGTTGTTCGTCTTCGCCGGGATCGATGGGGTGAGGTTCCGGCGGCCCGTGGTGCCGGGCGATCAGCTGGTGATCAGTTGCGAACTGCTCAGCCTCAAGCGCCGGCGTTTCGGCAAGGTGATGGCGGAAGCGCACGTGGATGGGGAGCTGGCCTGCTCCGGTGAGCTGATGTTCTCCCTGGTGGATTGATGGCCACCCAGATCCATCCCACTGCCGTGGTGGACCCGCGGGCCCAGCTGGCCGACGGCGTCAGCGTTGGGGCCTATGCGGTGATCGGGGGTGAGGTGCAGCTCGGCCCCGACTGCTGGATCGGCCCCCATGTGGTGCTGGATGGCCGGGTGCGCATGGGCCGCGGCAATCGCATCTTTCCCGGCGCCTGCATCGGCCTTGAGCCCCAGGACCTGAAATACGCCGGGGATCCCACCGAGGTGGTGCTGGGCGACGACAACACCATCCGCGAGTGCGTCACGATCAATCGGGCTACCAGCGGTGACCAGCAGACCCGCCTGGGTAGCGGCAATCTGTTGATGGCCTACAGCCATCTCGGTCACAACTGCGAACTGGGGGATCGGATCGTGATCGCCAACGGTGTGGCGGTGGCCGGCCATGTGGTGATCGGCGATCGGGCCGTGATCGGTGGGGTGCTCGGGATCCATCAGTTCGTGCACGTGGGCACCCTGGCGATGGTGGGGGGCATGAGCCGGATCGAGCGCGATGTGCCGCCCTTCTGCATGGTGGAGGGGCACCCGGCCCGGGTCCGGGCCCTCAACAAGGTGGGCCTGCAGCGCAGTGGCCTGGCCGACTGCGATGGCGGTGAGCAGCTGGTTGCGCTGCGGGAAGCCTGGCGCCATCTCTACAGGCGTGGTCTTCCCCTGGCCCTGGCCCTGGCCGAGCTGCGCGCCCAGCCGCTGGCTGGCCCGGCCGAAGGTCTGGTTGCTTTCCTGGAGGCCTCCGTGGCGCCAGGCCGGCGTGGTCCGATTCCGGGGGCGGGGGGGCGTTGAGGGTGCGACTGCTGGTCAGCACCGGTGAGGTGTCCGGCGACCTGCAGGGGGGGCTGTTGGTGCAGGCGCTGCACGAGGAAGCCCGCCGTCGCGGCCTGGAGCTCGAGGTGGTGGCCCTGGGTGGCGAACGCATGGAGCGGGCCGGGGCCCGGTTGCTGGCCAACACCAGTCGCATGGGTGCCATTGGCCTGCTCGAGGCGATTCCCTTTGTGTTGCCCACCCTGCGGTTGCAGCGGCGCCTGAAGCGCTGGTTCCGCGGGGAGTCGCCCGATGGGGTGGTGCTGATCGATTACATGGGGCCCAACGTGAGTCTGGGCTTGCGGCTCAAGCGCCGCTACCCCCGGGTGCCGATCACCTACTACATCGCTCCCCAGGAGTGGGCGTTCAAATTCGGCTCTGAGGGCCGCACCAACCTGATCCGCTTCACCAACCAGATCCTGGCGATCTTCCAGGCGGAGGCGCGCTACTACCGCTGCCGCGGCGCCAATGTGACCTACGTGGGCCATCCCCTGCTCGACACCATCGGCGATCCCCCCAGTCCCCAGGAGGCGCGTCGCCAGCTGGGGCTGCGAGACGATGCCCCGGTGCTGTTGCTGATGCCGGCCTCGCGGCGACAGGAGATCCGCTACCTGCTCCCTCACATGGTGACGGCCGCGGCTGATCTGCAGCGGCGCATCCCATCCCTTCAGGTGGTGGTTCCGGCCGGCCTGGCCGGGTTCGAGGCCCAGCTGGCGTGCCAGCTGGAGTCTGCAGGTGTCCATGGCCGGGTGATTCCGGCTGCTGAAGCCGACCAGCTCAAGTCCGCCCTGTGCGCCGCAGCCACTCTGGCGGTGGCCAAATCAGGCACCGTGAATCTGGAGCTGGCCCTCCGCAGCGTGCCGCAGGTGGTGGTGTATCGCGTCAGCTGGCTCACCGCCTTCGTGGCCCGCCACATCCTGCGCTTCAGCGTGCCGCACATCTCGCCGGTGAACCTCGTGCTCGGGGAGCGCCTGGTGCCGGAGCTGCTGCAGGACGACCTCACGGCAACAGCGATCGTGCGCCAGGCCCTGCCCCTCCTGGATCGGGCCAGTGACGCCCGTGCCGCCATGCTCAGCGGCTATGGCCGGTTGCGCCAGGAGTTGGGCGAACCCGGTGTCACCCAGCGGGCCGCGGCGGCGATCCTCGACCAGGTTCAGGCGGCCCAGCCATGAGACGGCCTCGCATGGGTGCTGATGGGATCAGCCAGATGGGCCGGCGGACGCTGCGGCTGGTGCTGACGCTGGCCCTGCTGCTGGGCCTTCTCGCCCCCGCCCAGCCGGCCCAGGCCGCCCCGGCCCGGGAGGCCGTGCTTGCGGGGGGGTGCTTCTGGTGCCTCGAACACGATCTGGAGGGGTTGCCGGGCGTGCTGGATGTGCAGAGTGGCTACAGCGGTGGCAGCCTGGCCAATCCCAGCTACCGCCAGGTTTCCGCCGGCGGCACCGGTCACCAGGAGTCGGTGCGGGTGCGCTTCGACCCCGACCGCATCAGCTATCCCACCCTGCTGCGTGCCTACTGGCGCAATGTGGATGCCCTCGATGGCGGCGGTCAGTTCTGTGATCGCGGCGACTCCTATCGCCCGGTGATCTTCACCGCCGATGCCGAGCAGGCCAGCCAGGCCCAGGCCAGCGCCAGAGCTGCGGCCAAGGAGCTGGGCAAACCAGCCAGCGGCTTGGCGGTGCGGATCAAACCCCTGGTGCGCTTCTGGCCAGCCGAGGGCTATCACCAGAACTATGCCGAGCGGGAGCCGATCAAATACGGCTACTACCGCTGGGCCTGTGGGCGTGACCGCCGGCTGGATGCGCTCTGGGGCAAACGGGCGCGCAGCTCGGCCCCATGGGGTTGATCCACGGCACACGCCCGGTGAGCGATTCATCACTCCGGCAGTGACCGACGAGGCGAGGGCCGCCGGCCAAAGATGAGGAAAATCTGAAGAAAGGGGGCGGGGGTTTCTCGGCTGCTCCCTTGCCCCGCAAGGTGTTTGGAGCGGATTCCCCGCCTTTCCACTCCTGGCTGGCGGCCCTAGCGTGATCACTGACCCGCAGCGCTTCCCGTATGTATCTGCTGACCATTCGGGACGGTCTGCAGACCCGCCACATCGGGCCCTACACCAGCCCGAAGCAGGCCGCCGATGATCTCGATCGACTGCTTCCCCATTGCGGTGATCGGGCCCGATGGCAGATTCACGCGCTCGAATCGCCCGCTGCCCTGGCGGCAGACCTGAAGCTGGCAGCCTGATCAGGGCTGCCGTGGGTAGCCGCGCAGCAGGCCGCTCTCGATCATCAGGCCCACGCCGGCATTGATCAGGATCAGTCCGAAGGTGCCATACCAGAACCATGGGCCAGGGGCCTGAAGAAAGCGCAGTGGCAGATCACCGCCTGCCTGGCCTGCCAGGTCGACCCGCTTTGCCAGCTCTTCAAGGCCCTTGCGAATCACCGCTTCTCCGAACAGGCACAGGCCGGCGGGCAGGAGCAGAATCCCCAGCTGGGCCTTGACGTACCAGCGGATTTTTTTCACGGCCATGGCGGTCGTTCTGCGCGCAGGCCCAACCTAGGCGTGGGCTCCGCCACAGATCCAGTTGACCAGGGTGCGCACGCCGAAGCCGGTGGCTCCCGCCGGATCAGCACCGCGGCCCTTGTCGCTCCATACGGTGCCGGCGATGTCGAGATGGGCCCAGGGCAGCCCCTTGCCCACGAAGTCCTGGAGGAACAGGGCGGCGGTGATCGAGCCTCCCGGGCGGGGCCCGGTGTTCTTGAGGTCGGCCACCGGGCTCTTGAGCCCGGCCTTGTAGGACTTGCGCAGGGGCATGCGCCAGAGATCTTCGCCCCCCGCCTGCCCTGCCGCCAGCAACTGGTCGGCCAGGCCGTCGTGGTTGCTCCAGAGGCCGGCGATCTCCTCACCCAGGGCGATCACGCAGGCGCCGGTGAGGGTGGCGAGGTCGACCACCGCATCGGGCTCCAGTTTGCAGGCGTACACCAGGGCATCGGCCAGGGTGAGGCGGCCTTCGGCATCGGTGTTGTTGATCTCGATCGTTTTGCCGTTGCTGGCGGTCACGATGTCGCCGGGGTGCACGGCGCCGCCGCTGATCATGTTTTCGCAGCTGGCCACGATCCAGTGCACCTCCACACCCTCGGGGCGCATCTCCCCGATGGCCCGAGCTGACCCCAGCACGGCAGCGCTGCCGCCCATGTCGTATTTCATCATCTCGATCTGGGATCCGGCGGTCTTGAGGTTGTAGCCGCCGGAATCGAACGTGAGCCCCTTGCCCACCAGCACGATTCGCCGCTGCACCGGCCCTGCGGGGCGATAGATGAGGTGGATGAACTTCGGCGGCAGGTTGGAGCCCTGGGCCACAGCCAGATAGGCCCCCATGCCGAGGGCTTCGCAATCGATGCGCTCCAGCACCCGCAGTTCCAGCTGGTGCTCCGAAGCAAGGCGGCTGGCGGTGTCTGCCAGGTGCTGGGGGGTGGCGATATTCGGCGGAGCTGCCACCAGCTGGCGGGCCAGCTCAACCCCGGCACAGCTGGCTGCTGCCGCCTGCAGGGCTGTTTCGCCATCGGCTCCGCAGCCGATCAGGTCGATGCGTTCCAGCAGCCGCTGGGGTTCGGGTTCACCCTTGAAGCGCTGATCGCTGTAGAGGCTCAGGCGCACGGCTTCGGCCATGGCCCTGGCTGCCGTTGCCCGCTCCAGGCCCTCGATGGGCATCGCCAGGGCCATGCTGTCCGCACCGGCGGCCACGGCGGCCTTGGCGGCGCTGGCGGCCGCACTGCGCAGACCTGCCCCATCGAGTTCGCTGGCCGGGCCCAGGCCCACCAGCACCAGCGTGGCTGGGCTGCCCTCGAGCTGCTCCAGCGTCAGGCATTCGCCCGGGTTGGCCTTGAACTGGCGCCGCTCCAGCCGCTGCAGCAGACCCTCGCCGAACCAGTCGTGCAGGATTGCCCAGTGGGGATGGTCGGGTTCTGAGATCGCGACCGTGGCCGCCGGATCGGTCTCAGGCCGCGCCGGCAGGCCCACCGCCAGGCAATCGCCCCTCCAGCCGTCGCGGACCGCGGCCAGGTCGAGGGGCAGGCACTGAAACTGCATGGCGTAGGCGTGTAGGCCACGATGGTACCCAGTGCATTCGGGCCGGTTCTGACAACCCGGCGGCATTCAGGCTGATTCGGCCTGGAAAGGTGTGGCCCAGCGGCCCCGGGTCTCCTTGTTGAACGGGGGCTGCCAACGGCGGATCAGCGCCTGCTCCAGGGCCCGCCGAGGTTGGGTCGCCCCGGGCACATCCAGCCAGAAACGGATGGTGAGCCTGGCTTGGAGCTCTGCCCGCTGGAGCGCCTCCCCGTAGGCCGACAGGTAACTCTTGCAATCGTGTTCGCCCTTCCAGCGCCGATCGGCCCGAACTGTCTCGCCCACGTAGAGCAGCAGGGCCGTGGCCAGATGGGGTGGACGATCCACCACGAAATAGAGAGCAGCACCCTGCTGGGGGGCCTGGGGCCAGCGCCAGAACGACAGGGCCTGGGGCTGCAGCTCCAAGGGGTTGAGGTGGGTACCGCCGTGGTTCGTGATCCCTGCCTGCGGGCCCGTGCCGGTGCTGAACAGCTCGGCCTGGCCGCTCACCGGGGCCGGCTGTGCTGGAGCGGGAGGAGCAAACAGGGGGGCCTGAAAGGTGGCGATCCGCTCCTGCCAGGCCAGCAGCTGGTGGCTCTGGAGGGGCAGCTCGGCGCCGCACTGGCCGGCCGCGATCGCTGTGCTGAAGAGCTCTCCCTGACGCATCAGGCGGAACGACGGCGTGGCGGCGGCAACACCGGCCCGATCGGCCCTCTGCCGAAGCGCACCTTGCCGATCCAGCTCTCCACCAGTGCGGGGGGAAGTTGCAGCCGCTGTTGCAGATCGGCCAGGTCCTGGAAGGGTTGTCTGGCCCGCTCCCGCAGCAGGCGATGACAGCGTTCGGCCGAGAGCCCGAGACCGCAGAGCTGCTGGCGGCTGGCGCGATTGAGATCCAGGGCCGGGGTGCCAGTGGCCGTGGCGGGGGGCTCGCCGTACCAGCGGAACTCCAGCACCGGCAACCAGGCCTTCAGTTGCTCGGTCTTGAGGTCCAACAGCCGCTGCAGATCGTCGGGGCCGCTGAGCTGCACGCCACCAGCCTGCAGACGCAGCAGCAGATCCACCTGGCCAGGAGTGATCCCCGGCAGCCGCAACCAGTCGGCGCGGGTGGCCCGGTTCACATCCAGTCGCCAGCCAAGGGCCGCCAGCTGGCGGGCATCTTCGGCCGAGCGCAGCGGCAGGGAAGGGTTGTGGCGCAGTTTCAGCGCCAGCAGTTCCTGTTCGATCAGGTCGCTGATGTCGTCAGGGCTGGGATAAGGGTTGTTGCCTTCGCGCATGAAGCCACCTCCATGACGACCACCACGTCGCTGACTGTCACCGCCTCGTTGCGCGTCACCACGGCGCTGGGTGCCAGGCAGCTGGGGATCAGGCGGCAGCTGGCCGGTGACCTGGAGCAGCCGCCGGGCCAGGGGATCCAACCAGTGCCGTTGGGCCATGGGCGGCTGGCAGCGGCGGGACGACGGGCCCGAACCTAGCGGTGTTCTCGGAGGTCGCGCCACTCCGCCTTGTCGACTCAATAACGCGACTCAACAAGACGATTCAACAAGGCGACCCAGCCGGCGCTACTCAATCAGTCCCTGCTGCATGGCCAGCACGGCGGCGTGGCCGCGGTCGCGGGCGCCCAGTCGCTGCCGCAGCAGGCGCAGGTGGGTCTTCACGGTCTCGGGCGAGAGATACAGCCTGTGGGCGATCTGTTCATTGGTGAGGCCCTGCTGCACCCCCCGCAGCACCTCTGTCTGCCGTGGCGACAGATCCGCCAGACCCTGCGGGTCGGTTGCGATTGCTCCCTGCTGCCGCTGATCCGCCAGCTGGCGCTCCAGGTAGGTGCCACCGGCACAGATGCTCTGCACGGCGGCCAGGATCGTGCCCTGGCCCACACGGGATTCCAGGCAGATGCCGTCGCAGCCGGCGGCCATGGCGCGACGGATCGCCTGCCGGCGGCGCCCATCCCGCACCACCAGGATCGTGTGGGTGGAGCTGTGCCGTTGCTTCACGGTTTCCACCAGGGTGGTGCCGTCGCCCTCCTCGAGTTGGTCGGTGCACAGCAGCAGGGTGGGTTGGTGCCGCGCCACAAGCCCCAGCGCCTCGCTGGCCGTGGTGGCGGCACCAGCGACCGGAATCTCCCTGCCGTTGCCACTGCGCAGAGGGATGTTGAGCCATGCCCCCAACAGGGCCCGATTGCCGGCGCACACCACCAGGCTGGCGTCGTTGTGGGCGTCTTCGAGCGCTGCGGCGATCAAGCTGGGCCGTTCGCGCAGCCGTTCCAGCAGGGGCGTGAAGTCCAACCGACACAGGCGGACTCCCATCCTGAAAACGCACCGGCGGTTTGGCAGCCCGGTGATGCGTGGATCCGCACTCCCCACGGCGGCAGGCTGTTCCCAGAATTGCTGGGATTCAGCAGTCCTGGGCGATGGCGTTCTTTGAATCCGAGATCGTTCAGGATGAGGCGAAGCGGCTGTTCCTCGACTACCAGCAGCTGATGCAGCTGGGCAGTGATTACGGCAAGTTCGATCGCGAGGGCAAGAAGCTCTACATCGAGCGCATGGAAGACATGATGGACCGCTATCGCGTCTTCATGAAGCGCTTCGAGCTCTCGGAAGACTTTCAGGCCAAGCTCACGATCGAGCAGTTGCGCACCCAGCTGGGTCAGTTTGGGCTCACGCCCGAAACCATGTTTGAGCAGATGCACCAGACGCTCGAACGCATGAAGAGCCAGCTCGACGCCGAGGCCTGAAGGCTTCGGCCGTCTGGCGGGGGCGTTCTGGCCCCTGCTGCCTACGATCCGCCCTGGCGCTGAGGCGGTGGTGATGGCTGAGCTCGACTGGGGATTGCCGCAGGCACTGCAGCGAGGTGTGGCCGACCTGTTTCCTTCGGCCCAGGCGCAGGCCAGCCCTGGGGTTGGTGCCGCCCCCGATCCCGACCAGCAACTGGCTGCTCGCCTGGTGGATGCTGAGCGCATCGGCCGGCCCCTGCGGATCAAGCTCGGCATCGACCCCACCGGCTCCGACATCCACCTGGGCCACTCGATCCTGTTCCGCAAGCTGCGGGCCTTCCAGGATGCTGGCCACACCGCGGTGCTGATCATCGGCGACTTCACCGCCCGCATCGGGGATCCCACCGGCAAGAGCGCCACCCGGGTGCAGCTCAGCGCCGCCGAGGTGGAGGCCAACGCCGACACCTACCTGGTGCAACTGGGGCTGGGGCAGGACCCGGCACACGCCCTGCTCGATTTCGAGACCCCCGGCCGGCTGGAAGTGCGCCGCAACAGCGAGTGGCTGGCAGGTCTGAATCTGCCCGAGGTGATCGAGCTGCTCGGCACCAGCACCGTGGGCCAGATGCTGGCGAAGGAGGACTTCGCCAACCGCTATGGCTCCGGCACGCCGATCTCCCTGCACGAATTCCTCTATCCCCTGCTGCAGGGCTACGACTCGGTGCAGGTGCGCGCCGATGTGGAGCTGGGCGGCACCGACCAGAAGTTCAACGTGGCCATGGGCCGGGATCTGCAGCGCCACTTCGGCCAGCGGCCCCAGTTCGGCATGTTGCTGCCCATCCTGCCGGGCCTCGATGGCGTGCAGAAGATGAGCAAGAGCCTGGGCAACACCGTGGGCCTGCGCGAAGACCCGCTCTCGATGTATTCCAAGCTCGAGAAGGTGCCCGATGCGGTGGTCAACGACTACCTCACCCTGCTCACCGATCTGGATCTGGCTGGGCTGCCGGAGAATCCGCGCGAGCGCCAGCAGGCGATGGCCCTGGCGGTGACCGCCTCGCGCCACGGCGAGCCCGCTGCCCGCCGCGCCCAGCTGGATGCGGCGATGCTGGTGGGTGGCGCCAGCTCCGTGGCCGAGGAGGTGCCTGAGGCCTCGCTGGCGGCGGTGAATTTCCCGGCCAAGGCCTTCTATCTGCTCAGTGCCGTGGGCCTTTGCGCCAGCAGCAGTGAGGCCCGCCGCCAGATCCAGGGCGGCGGCGTGCGACTTGAGGGGGAGAAGCTCAGCGATCCCAATCAGGAGTTCGCTGGCCCCGAGGCGTTGGCCGGCAAGGTGCTGCAGCTGGGCAAGAAGACGTTCCGCCGTCTGGTACAGCCATGAGCGACGCGCCTGTCGCAATGGCCTCGCTCAACACCCTCCATCGGATCCACCCATGAGCTCCCTGGCCACAGCAGACCCTGCCGATCGCCTGATCCTGGCCCTCGATGGTCTCAGCGCCGAGCAGGCCCTGGTGCTCACGGCCCGCGTGCAAGGGCTGCGCTGGGTGAAGGTGGGTCTGGAACTGTTCACCGCTGCCGGCCCCGATGTGGTGCTCCAGCTGAGGGATCAGGGCAAACGGGTGTTTCTCGATCTGAAGTTCCACGACATCCCGGCCACAATGGCGGGCGCCTGCCGCAGCGCCGCCCGGCTGGGTGCTGAGCTGATCACCGTGCATGCCTGCGCGGGCAGCGAGGCCCTGCGCCAGGCCCAACACGCCGCCTGTGAGGCGGCGGCGGCGGCGGCCCTGCCCGCCCCTACCCTGCTGGCGGTCACGGTGCTCACCAGCTGGGAGACGGCTCGTTTTGCCCGGGAGCTGGCCATCCCCGAGTCTGTGGAAACCTATGTGCCCAGGCTGGCCCAGCTTGCGGCCGATGCTGGCATCGGTGGCTGCGTGTGTTCACCCCTGGAGGTGGCGGCGCTGCGGGCGGCCCATCCGCAGCCCTTTGCCCTGGTGACGCCGGGTATCCGGCCGGCCGGGGCGGCGCGGGGCGATCAGCAGCGGGTGATGACCCCGGCAGCGGCTCTTGCGGCCGGCGCCAGCCAGCTGGTGGTGGGGCGGCCGATCACCCAGGCGCCCGATCCGGTGGCGGCGTTCGCCGCTCTCGGCGCCGAGCTGGGTGCCGGTTGAGGCCATGCCCTGGTTTGTGAAACTGGAGGAGGGTCTGGTCCCCAAGCCACAGTTTGATCGGGTGGTGCCGGAGCACCTGGCCTGGCTGGCGGAGCTTGAGCAGGCCGGCCACCGGCCCGTGAGTGGTTACTGGGCCGATCGCGTGGGCCGCACCGGCGAGGGGGCCGGCGGCATGCTGCTGTTCTGGGCGCAGACCTTCGAGCAGGCCCAGGCCGTCGTGCAGAGCGACCCGCTGATCCGCGAGGGCTGCGTGCGCTGGACGTTGCACCAGTGGCACCCGGTGTTTGGAGAGCCCGTGTTTGGGGAGCCGGTGACCGGGCAGCCCTTGTGAGCCGCAGCTGGGGTTCAGGAGTGGAACAGCAGCACCAGACCTGAGCTGATCTGGTGAAACTCCCGCTCTTCCCGGCTCAGATCCAGGCCCACCTGCAGGCCTTCCTTGAGGGCGTCATCGAAGGGTGGGGTGGAGGGGGCGGAGCCCGCCTGCCAGAGGGCGGCGATGCCCACCGGGGTGGCGTGCCAGCGGAAACAGGGGGTCAAGCCGATTTCCGGCTCCCGCAAGGCTTCTTCCAGCAGTTCGCGAATGGGCATGGGCCACACAACGTGCCCGCAGCTTCGGCAGGCCGCCTGGGGGCTGCAATCAGCTGAGAGTTTTCGTGATGATCTGAACAGTGATGGCCATGCTCACGCCGCCGCCGGCTGCCAGCAGCCACAGCAGCTCCAGCCGCCGGCTCAGGGCCAGCATGCGCAGCACGGCAGCCTGATCCGGCACGGGCCGGCCTGGTGCCAGTAGTGGTTTGCTCCGCACGATGCCTCCGTAGTGGTTCACTCCGCCCAGCTGCACCCCCGTGGCATGGGCGTAGGCCGCCTGGGACAGGCCGGCATTGGGGGAGGGGTCGGGGCGGCCATCGCGCCAGCTCTGCTGCGCCAGGGCCCACCAGCGCCGCGGACCCGGCAGCGGCCAGCTCGCCACCAGGGGCAGACTCAGGCTCACCAGTCGGCAGGGCAGCCACACCAGCAGGTCGTCGAGTCGGGCACCGGCCGTACCCAGCCACTGCAACCGGCCCTCGCGATAGCCCAGCATCGAGTCAAGCGTGCTGGCGGCCTTGAAGCCCCAGGCCAGTGCCAGGGGACCTGGACCGGTGCCGCCGCCCACCTGCCAGAGCCAGGCTCCCACCAGCATCCAGAACAGCGGTGCGAACAGGCCGTCCACAGCATTTTCGCTGGCTGTCTCGGCCAGGGCCCGCAGGATGCCGCCGCGGTCGAGCTGGGCGGTGTCGCGGCCCACGATCCAGGCCAGCCGCTGGCGAGCTGGTGTCAGGGGCTCGGTGGGGGTCGCCGGCAGCTGCGCCAGCACGGCCAGCACCGCCTGCTCCAGGCTGCGGCCGGCCAGGGCGCTGGCCAGGGCGATCGTGAGCAGGGAGAGCCCAGCGGCCTCCCAGACGCTGCCCGCCTCCAGGCCCGCCAGGGCGAGTTGCTCCAGCCCCCAGCCCGCCAGCCCGCTGCTCCCCACCAGGGCGGCGGTGATCAAGCCGCCGCCTAGCCGCAGGGCCCAGGGCCGATCGCCGGCCCAATCCTCGACAAGCCGCCGCAGCCGGCTGATCCACCAGCCCATCGCTACCACCGGATGGGGGCACCAGTGAGGGTCCCCCACCAGGCGATCGAGGGCTGCGGCGGCCAGCACCAGCAAAAAAGGGTGGATTCCCGCAAAGGAATCCACCCTCAGAAACGAGTCGCTCATGGCCGCAGCGCCACGCCTGCGGGCAGGCCCTGAATCAGGCGCTCTTCAGCCAGGAGAACATCGAGCGCAGGCCCTTGCCCACCTGCTCGATCGGGTGCTGGCTGTCGCGCTCGCGGATCTTCTGCATCTCGGGCTTGCCAGCCTCGCACTCGGCCACGAAGTTGCGGGCAAAGGTGCCGTCCTGGATATCGGCCAGGATGCGCTTCATCTCGGCCTTGGTATCGGCTGTGATCAGGCGCGGGCCGCTCACGTAGTCGCCGTACTCGGCGGTGTTGGAGATCGAATCGCGCATGGCGGTGAGGCCGCCCTTCACCATCAGATCCACGATCAACTTCACCTCGTGCAGGCACTCGAAGTAGGCCAGCTCGGGCTGATAACCGGCTTCCACGAGGGTTTCAAAACCGGCCTTCACCAGCTCGGAGAGACCGCCGCAAAGCACGGCCTGCTCACCGAACAGGTCGGTTTCGGTTTCTTCCTTGAAGTTGGTCTCAAGGATGCCGGCGCGGGTGCCGCCGATGCCCTTGGCATAGGCCATGGCCAGTTCACGGGCCTTGCCGGAGGCGTCCTGGTGGATGGCGAACAGGGCCGGCACGCCCATGCCGTTCTGGTACTCCCAGCGCACGGTGTGGCCGGGGCCCTTGGGGGCGATCATCACCACGTCGACATCGGCGGGTGGCTTGATCAGCTCGAAGCGGATGTTGAAGCCGTGGGCGAAGCTCAGCACCTTGCCGGCGCTCAGGTGGGGCGCGATCTCCTTCTCGTAGACGGCCTTCTGGGCCTCATCGGGCAGGAGCACCATGATCCAGTCGGCCTTGGCGGCCGCATCGGCCACGCTCAGCACCTCAAGACCATCGGCCCTGGCCTTGTCGGCGGAGCGGCTGCCCTCGTAGAGGCCCACCACCACGTTCACGCCGCTGTCCTTGAGGTTGAGGGCGTGGGCGTGGCCCTGGGAGCCGTAGCCGATGATGGCCACCGTCTTGCCGTTCAGCAGGCTGAGATCGGCGTCGGTGTCGTAGTAGAGCTTGGCCATCGAGGCGTCGGTTCTGGGCTGAGCAAGGGTCGAGCTTACGCAAGCGTCGGTTCTCGGATCCCCGCCCAGCTGACAGGACTCGAGGTAATCCCTACGGTCTGGGCTCTGCCCGAAGCGCCATGGCCAACGACCCAGCAGCCGCGCCATCGGCCGCGGCCCTGTTCGAGGCCCACATGCAGGCCGAGCTCAACGCCGATCTCGAGGCCACCATGGCCACGATGGTGGATGCCCCCCACCTGCTCAACCTGGCGTCCGGCACCGGCGGGGTGGGACACGACGGCGTGCGGCAGTTCTACGCCACCCAGCTGATCGGCCAGTTCTTTCCGCCCGATGTGGAATTCATCCCGATCTCGCGCACGGTGGATGGCGAGAGGCTGGTGGACGAGCTGGTGATCCGCTTCACCCACACCGAACCGATCGGCCATCTGCTGCCCGGGGTGGCGCCGACCGGCC
>JBILDP010000124.1:0-6741 GCA_044352535.1 Prochlorococcaceae cyanobacterium | reverse complement strand
TCTGGGTATGGAAGTGATGCACGAGCGCAACGCTCACAACTTCCCCCTCGACCTGGCTGCTGCAGAAGCCACCCCCGTGGCTCTGACCGCTCCCTCTATCGGCTGAGGCCAACAGCCACGGCTGAAGTCAACCAGCCCGGCTGATGCTTGGCTGACCAACGGAATCCCGAGAGCCCCCGCTGAAAGGCGGGGGCTTTTTGTTGTGGAGCCTTGTTGGGCTGGGCTTGTGGCGCCGACCGTGTTGGATTGGGGTTGGCTTCTTGATGTGTGACCTAGCGCTGCCAGGGCGTACATCTTCCCCAACGCATACGTCGTCCGAGGGATGCCGTCTCCAGGGCAAGCCAAGGTTCAACCCAGCAACAAAAAAGCCCGATGCCAGCGCTAAGCGGGCATCGGGCTATGAAGCTGGAAGCAGATGCCGGGCCAGGAGGCCTGATGGGGTGCTGCTGGGAAAGCCGGTGACTGGATTTGAACCTGCGACCTACTGATTACGAATCAGTTGCTCTACCGCTGAGCTACACCGGCGGCCGCCTGAAACTACCATTCGAAGGTGGGACCTGCCCAGGAAGGAGTCCAGGATGGAGAAGGAATCTGAGCCTGGCCGTGGTGGCGGGAAACCGCGAGGCAACCTGCGTGATGAGCAGCGCGCTTTAGACCCCGCCCTGAGGCAACGGCTCTTACAGGAGGTACGCACACCGTGGCGTGGCCTGCGGCGCGCCTTGTGGCTCGCTCTCACGGCCTCAGGGGCTATTGGATTGGCCACCATGGCCATGCGCTCAGCCTCTGGGGGCGAGCTGGCTTCAGGAGACCTCCTCATCCAGGTCGCGGCCCTGCTCGTCTTCGGTGGTCTGTTGTGGTTCGACCGCAACCGGCTGCCGGACGGCTGAGATCTCCAGGGGGGCCAAGAGCAGCAGTGGAATCCCCAGGCACAGCCGATCGTTATCCAGGTTGGTGGTGCTCAGCGGGGTTGCGGCTGCCAGGTCTGTGGAGGGTCTGCTGAGCAGCCACAGGCTCTGGCTGAGCTGATGCCATTGCCACAGCAGAAGCGCCAGTAGCGGGATGGCCAGCAGCAGAACCACCAGGCGGTTGCCAGCCACCAGGGGCGAGCTGTTGCCTGCCATGGCGGCGGCCCCATCGAGCCACCAGAAAGCAGGTAGCAGCAACACGGCTCCGATGGCCAGCAGCAGCCGGGGCGCCAGCGCATCCTGCAGGCTGGCGAGACGCCGTTGTTGGTCGCTGCGGGCCCTGATGGGCACCTGGGCCAGCAGTAGCGAGCAGAAGTCTGCAGGCCGCTTCCAGAGCAGCAGGGTGGGGGCCAGTACCCCGAGCCCCCACACCAGCAGGCGTTCAAGGCCAGGTACCGGACCGGGGTCGGTTCCCGCCAGCAGCACCAGCAGCAGCAGCGCCTCCAGAGGCATGGCCCCGAAGGCGATCAGCTGGAGCCAGAGGAGGGGCTCGCTGCGGGGATGGAGAACCTGCGCAGCTGTCACGGTGGGATCAGGTGGAGAGGGTGCGTCGCTGGGTGACCAGCTTGAAGGCCTCCACCCGATCGCCGTCTTGCCAGCCGGTGAAGCGATCGCAACCGATGCCGCACTCAAAGCCCGTGGCCACTTCCTTCACGTCGTCCTTGGCACGGCGTAGGGAGTCGAGGTCGCCCTCGTACACCTTCTCCTTGCCGCGCCACACGCGCACCTTGCAGTTGCGCTGCAACTTGCCGTTGGTGACGTAGCAGCCCGCCACGGCGCTCTTGCCGATCGTGAACACAGCGCGCACCTCGGCTTCGCCGAGGCTCTCCTCCACAAGCTCTGGCTCCAGGAGGCCCTCCATGGCCATCTGGATGTCTTCCAGCAGCTTGTAGATCACGTCGTAGTCGCGCACGTCGACGCCGGTGGCGTCTGCTGCCCGCTTGGCACCAGGGGCCATCGAGGTGTTGAAGCCCACGATCACAGCGCCGGAGGCGGCGGCCAGGTCCACGTCGGTCTCGGTGATCTCGCCCGGGGCCGAGAGCAGCACCCGCACCTGCACCTCGCCCTGGGGCAGTTGCTCCAGGGAGCCGAGGATCGCCTCCACCGAGCCCTGCACGTCGGCCTTGAGAATCAGGTTGAGCTCCTTGAGCTCGCCCTCGCTGGCCTGGCCCGACATCGAGGCGAGCGACACCCGGCGGGATGCCATCTGCTGGGCCAGACGGGTGGCCCGCGCTTCGGTGGCGCGGTCGCCGACCACGGCACGGGCCGTCTTCTCGTCGGGGTAGACCTCGAATTCATCACCGGCAGTTGGCACCTCACTGAAGCCAAGGGCTTCGACCGCATAGGAGGGGCCGGCTTCCTTCACCCGTTTGCCGGTGTCGTCGACCATGGCGCGCACCTTGCCCAGCACCGGGCCGGCCGCCAGCACATTGCCGTTGCGCAGGGTGCCGTTCTGAATCAGCAGGGTGGCCACTGGGCCCTTGGCCTTGTCGAGGTGGGCCTCGATCACGGTGCCCTTGGCCATCCGATCCGGGTTGGCCTGGAGGTCTTCGACCTCACTCACCAACAGGATCATCTCCAGCAGCTTGTCGATGTTCTCGCCCTTGATGGCGCTCACCGGCACCATCACCGTGGTGCCGCCCCAGTCCTCTGCCACCAGCTCGAGTGCTGAGAGCTCCTGTTTCACTCGATCGGGCGAAGCGCCTTCCTTGTCGATCTTGTTGATCGCCACCACGATCGGCACCTCGGCGGCGCGGGCGTGGCTGATCGCCTCCAGGGTCTGGGGACGCACGCCATCGTCGGCGGCCACCACCAGCACGGCCACGTCGGTCACCTTGGTGCCGCGGGCCCGCATGGCGGTGAAGGCCTCGTGGCCCGGCGTGTCGAGGAAGGTGATCTTGCGCTGCTCGTCGGCGTGGGTCACCTCCACCTGGTAGGCGCCGATGTGCTGGGTGATGCCGCCGGCTTCGCCGGCCGCCACGCGGGTCTTGCGGATCGCGTCGAGCAGGCTCGTCTTGCCGTGGTCCACATGGCCCATCACGGTGACCACAGGCGGACGCCGGATCAGGTGGGCCAGATCGCTCTCCTCGATCATCTCCACCGTCTTGGCGGCGGCGGCCTGCACGTCGTCTTCGAGCACCGGCACGCCGAACTCCTCAGACACCGCTTCGATCGTGGAGAGATCGAGGCTCTGGGTGACCGTGGCGATGATCCCCTTGAAGAAGAGGCTCTTGATGATCTCGGAGCTCTCCACGCCGAGCTTCTCGGCCAGTTCCTGCACCGTGAGGTTGCCCTCGGGCACGATCAGCATCTCGGGGCGCTGGGCCTTGGCCTCGCGGGCGGCGCGAAGTTCCATGGCCCGGCGACGCTGGCGCTGGCGGGTGGTTTCCTTCTTGCGCTTCCGCGACACCACCGTGGGCTTGGGTTGGGCCGCTGCCACAGCGCGGGGCTTAGCGGGGCGGGCCAGGGAGGCCTGCAGCACCACCGCTTCCTGTTCGCCGGCGTAGCCACTGGTTTCGGCGGTGAGCGCATCATCGTTTTCACCGATGATGTGCACCTTGGGCCGCTGCTTCTGCGGCGTGCGGCTGCGCAGTGCCTCCAACTTGGCGCTGTCGTCCCAGTCGGGGCGGCGTGCGCGGGTGGGGGGCTGGGGTGTGCGGAAGCCAGGGCGACGGGGAGCCGAGGGTGGGGCGGCGTTGGGCCGCACCAGATCGGGGGTGGGGGTAGTGGTGCTGGCTGCTTCAGGTCGCTCACCAGGACGGCGTGGCGGCGGTGCCGGGGTGCGGCCCGAGGGCTTCTGCAACTGCATCAGCTCGCCCGGGGCCATCGGCTTGCGCATGCCGGGGGGCATGCCGGGGCGGCTGGGTGCACCGGGCCGGGTGCCACCGGGGGTTGCCGTGCCGCCGGCGTCGCGGCGGATCGGCTTGCCCACCAGCTCCAGTGGCGTGGCAGCCGGACGACCGGGCCGTGTGGGAGCAGGGGCTCCCGGCCGTTGGGGCATGGCTGGGCGCGGGCTCTGCGCGGGACGGTTGGCGGCAGGAGCGCCAGTGCTCTGGCCGCTGATCGGACGGCCCACCAGCTGGGGGCGCCCGCCACCAGCTGGTCTGGGTGCACCAGGTGCGGGGGGGGTGGGACGGGCTGGCTTGGCGGCGATCACCACCGGCTTGGGTTTGCCGGATGGGGATCCAGCGGCAGGTCGGGCTGGCGCGCCGGTCGGGCGCGGACTGGTCATCTGGGGCCTGGCCGGTGGCGGCGTCGGCTTGGCGCTGGGAGCGGCCGGCTTGGCGCTCGGTGCGGCCGGCTTGGCGGCAGCGGGCTTAACCACCGGGGCTGCGGGCTTGGCCGGGACGGCCATCGGCTTGCTGGGCCCTGGTTGGCTGGCTGCCGGGCGGGCCGGCGGCGCGGCGGGCTTGGCGGCCGCGGGCGACAGCGGGCGTGCCGGTGCTGCACTGGGCTTGGCGGGCATGGGAGCAGCACTGGCGGGGCGAACCGGTGCTGAGGGCTTGGCCGGTGCCGGAGCAGCGGCCAAGGGCGCCGTTGGCCTGGCCGGGGCAGCAGGTGCCGCTGCCTTGGGGGCAGGAGCGGGAGCAGTGGCGGGGGCAGCCGGGGCGGCGCTCTTCTTCACCGAGAGGATCGCTTTGGCCGGAGCTGCGGCTGCCGGCTTGCCGCCGTTGCTGCCCTTTTCAATCAGGCTGCGAATGCGAGTGGCTTCGTCGTCGCTGATCGAGCTGCTGTGGCTCTTCACGGCGAGTCCAAGCTTTTCGGCGGCGTCGAGCACGTCCTTGTTCTCCAGGCCCAAGTCCCGGGACAGCTCATAAATTCTGACTTTGCCGCTGCTGGTCATTCAGGTCTCCAATGGTCAGGGACCGCTGGCCACGCAGATGGGACCAGGGGTACCTGGCCGCATGCGCAATGCGGCCAACAGTCATCTTGCCTCAGAGGGGCCTGCCTGGCCGCTGCTCAGTCGCCGTTCGAGAGCTTCGAGGATCGCGTCGGGCACCGGGCAGCGCAGGGAACGCTGCAGGCGCTTGCGGCGGCGAGCCTCCTCCACGCAGGCTGGCCCGGGGCAGAGATAGGCCGATCGGCCCATCCCCTGGTCCAGGGCAATCCCCCCTCCGTACAGCCGGATGACCCGCCAGAGCTGTTCGCGGTCGAACAGCTGCCGGCAGGCCACACAGCGCCGGAACACGGCCCGGTCGGTCACCGGGCCTCGTCAGCAGCGTCCTCGTCCCCTGCCACCGCATCCCCTGCCACCGGATCCTCTGCCAAGGGGTCGGCCAAGGCCTCCTCGCCGGCAGTGTCCTCATCGGCATACTCCGCCTGGTCGGCCTGATCGGCGCCGTAGTCCTCCTCGTCCTCGGGCAGGGGATAGAGCTCGCGCAGGCGGGCATCCTCCTCTGCTCGGGCGGCCTGCTCGGCGGCCAGGCGGGCCTCCGCCTCAGCCTGGAGCTGCTCCTCCTCCTGGCGCTGGGCGATCAACTCGGACACCACCGCGTCTTCGGCTGTCTGGTCGTATTCGGAGGCGTTCTTGATGTCGATCTTCCAGCCGGTGAGACGCGCGGCGAGGCGCACGTTCTGACCCTCCCGGCCGATGGCCAGGCTGAGCTGGTCGGGTGGCACCAGCACGTGGGCGTG
The DNA here is from genome assembly GCA_044352535.1 of Prochlorococcaceae cyanobacterium. Lineage (GTDB taxonomy): Bacteria > Cyanobacteriota > Cyanobacteriia > PCC-6307 > Cyanobiaceae > NIES-981. The sequence continues at coordinate 1,141 of JBILDP010000124.1, read as the reverse complement.
CTGGCCTTCGGGATCCACCAGCCGCACCATCTCCACCCGGGCTGGGCTGAGCGAGTTGGCGATGTACTGCCCGGGGTCCTGCGACCAGCGGATCACGTCGATCTTCTCGCCGCGCAGCTCGTTGACCACCTGCTGGATGCGGGAGCCGCGGGCGCCGATGCAGGCCCCCACAGGATCCACCTCGCGCTCCACCGAATCCACGGCCACCTTGGTGCGGGGGCCCACCGAACGGCTGGGTGGGTTGGCCTCGCGGGCCACGGCCACGATCCGCACCGATCCCTCCTGGATCTCGGGCACTTCGTTTTCGAACAGGTAAACCACCAGGCCGGCATTGGCGCGGCTCACGAACAGCTGGGGCCCACGGCGCGGCACCTCGCTCACCTCCTTCAGGAACACCTTGAAGGTGGCGTTGGCTCGGTAGTTGTCGTTGGGGAGCTGGTCGCGCCGGGGCAGTTCGGCCTCCACCTCGGGGCGGCCCAGGCCGCTGCTCACGGCCATGATCACGCTCTGGCGCTCGAAGCGGATCACCCGCGCGGTGAGCACCGGATCCTCCAGATCCGCGAACTCCTCCTGAATCATGCGCCGCTGCTGGTCGCGCAGCTTCTGGGCCAGCACCTGCTTGGTGGTGGCGGCTGCCATCCGGCCGAAGTCGTCCTTCTCCGGGGTCACATCGAGCACCACCGTGTCGCCCACCTGGGCGTCATCGGCCACCTGCTGCACTTCGGCCAGGGCAATCTGGTGGTCGTCGCTCTCAACCTCCTCCACGATGATCTTGGAGGCGAGCACCCGGTAGCCCTCCTCCTCGAGGTCGAGCTGCACGTCGAAGTTGGAGAAGTAGTCCTCCTCGAAGGGGTCTTCGCTGATGCCCAGATAGAGAGTGCGGCGGTAGCGCTCGTAGCCCTTCAGCAGGGCTTCCCGCAGGGCGGCTTCCACTACGGCGGGGGGAAGTTTCTTCTCTTCGCTGATGTCCTCGATCAGGTTGTTGAGACCGGGAAGCAGGACCAGGGCCATGACGGTTCTTCGGTTTTGGGGTGATTCAGTTGTCGGAGCGGGGCCGCTGTGAACTCAGCTCTTGGGAAACTCAGCTCTCAGTGGCAGGCGTGATCAGCCGAACCGTGATCACGGATTCGCGGGGAATCCG
>JBILDP010000123.1:0-6792 GCA_044352535.1 Prochlorococcaceae cyanobacterium | reverse complement strand
TGGCTGATCGGCGTCGCGCCGAGGTGGCCGCCGTGCAGCAGTTGCAGCTCCAGGAAACCCGGCGGGGCGAGGCGCTGCGTCAGCAGCCCTGGCTGCGGGGCCTGGTGGCGGGTGCCGCCCCATGGCTGGGGCCGGTCATCGCGCACCGCTGGCAACAGCAACAGCTGCCGCTGCGCCATGGCATCACGTTGGGCGCGGCCATGATGTCCGTCTAACGCCCCATCCCCGGCCGCCGTGCGCCCTGCCCTCGCCGCCCCCCCATCAGCCTCCCGGCCAGCCCTGAGAGCTGCCGTGCTTGGGCTCGCCGGCAGCCTCACACTGCTGGCCCCCGCTGCAACGCTGGCCAAAGATCCCCCCATGCCCACCGCCGAGGAGCTGCGCCAGTTGCAGCTGCTCACCCTGGCCTGCGGCCGGGACAACACCCCCGAGCCCTGCCTGCAGGCACGCCAGCAGGCTGACCCCCTGCTGGATCACCCACGCCTGGGCGGCAGCTGCAAAGACACCCTCTGGGCCATCCGTGAAAATGCCGTGGTCGCTCCCAGCAACAGCTTCGAGCGTCGCCAGCGGCTCAACCGCGCCGGGGCCGATGTGACGATCTTCTGCAGGCCACAAACGCAGCCCGTACGCCCCAACACCGACACCAACAAAGGTGGCGGCGAACGTCCACGCGGCTTTGGCCTGATCCCGAACTCCTAAGCGCACCCATGGGCGTCGAGGAGCAGTCGTTGCTCAACTCTGCGCGATCTGGGCGAGCAGCTGACGGGCTGTTTGATCCATGAAGGGGAGGGACCATACCGGCACCACCACGGCCCGATCGGCCAGAACGCAGAGCGGTGTACTCAGGCCGCCGGCCTCGCAGCTTGCCGAGAGCCCCAGCAGGGCCTTGGTGAGTTTGCCGCGCAGGCAGCTTTCGGCACCGCTGCGGGCCAGCACCGCCTGGGCGGCCTTCTGGGTCACAGCCACCGCCTCCCCATAGGAGCTGGCACCAGCAAGGCCAACAGTCGCGGATTGGGTCACCTGGGGAGCAACAACTGGGAGGAGCACCAGGGCTCCCAGGATCCAATGGGCCCGCTCGCGCTTCACCACGGCAACAGGTCGGTGGGTGTGTTCAGGCTAGCCAGGGTGACCGGAAGCAACAGGGCTAACTTGGTGCCCCCAGCGGCCCCGGCACCATGCCCGCAACCGTCCGGCAGATCAGCCTTCCCGCTCCGTTCACCGACCAGAAACCGGGCACCTCTGGCCTGCGCAAGAGCAGCAAACAATTCGAAACTCCCCACTACCTGGAGAGCTTCATCGAGGCCAGCCTGCGGGTGCTCCCAGGTGTGGCCGGCGGCACTCTGGTGGTGGGCGGCGACGGCCGCTACGGCAACCGCCGCGCCATCGGCGTGATCGCCCGCATGGCGGCGGCCCACGGCGTGGCCCGGCTGATCACCACCACCGGCGGCATCCTCTCCACCCCGGCCGCCTCCAACCTGATCCGCCAGAACAACGCCATCGGCGGCGTGATCCTCTCGGCCAGCCACAACCCCGGCGGGCCCGAGGGCGACTTCGGCGTGAAGATCAACGGCGCCAACGGCGGCCCCACGCCCGAATCGATCACCGACGCCATCTACGGCGTGACCCAGAAGCTGGAGAGCTACCGGATCCTCGAGGATGCCGGCGAGCCCAACCTGGACGAGCCCGGCAGCCAGCAGCTGGGCACCATGGCGATGGAGGTCGTCGACGGCGTCGATGCCTACGTGGCGCTGATGCAGAAGCTGTTTGACTTCGACGCCATCGGCGAGCTGCTGCGCGGCGATTTCCCGCTGGCCTTCGACGCCATGCACGCCGTGACCGGCCCCTATGCCAAGCGCATCCTTGAAGGGCTGCTCGGCGCACCGGCCGGCACCGTGCGCAACGGTGTCCCCCTGGAGGATTTCGGTGGCGGGCACCCCGATCCCAACCTCACCTACGCCCACGAGCTGGCCGAACTGCTGCTGGGCAGCGACACCTATCGCTTCGGCGCCGCCTGCGACGGAGACGGCGACCGCAACATGATCCTGGGTACACGCTGCTTCGTGAACCCCAGCGACAGCCTGGCGGTGCTCACCGCCAACGCCACCCTGGCTCCGGGCTACGCCGATGGCCTGGCCGGAGTGGCCCGCTCGATGCCCACCAGCGCCGCTGCCGATGTGGTGGCCAAGGCCCTGGGCCTGCCCTGTTTCGAGACGCCAACGGGGTGGAAGTTCTTCGGCAACCTGCTCGATGCCGGCCGCATCACCCTCTGCGGTGAGGAGAGCTTCGGCACCGGCTCCAACCACATCCGCGAGAAGGACGGCCTCTGGGCCGTTCTGTTCTGGCTCAACATCCTGGCCAAGCGGCGCGAGCCCGTGAGCCGGATCATGGCGGAGCACTGGAGCCGTTTCGGGCGGCACTACTACTCGCGCCACGACTACGAGGCGATCCCCTCCGAAGCAGCCCATGGCCTCTACGACCGCGTGAAGGCGATGCAGCCGTCACTGGTGGGGCAGAGCTTCGCCAGCCGCAGCATCGCCACCGCCGACGACTTTGCCTACACCGATCCGGTGGACGGTTCGCTCACCAGCGGCCAGGGCCTGCGACTGCTGCTCGATGACGGCAGCAGGGTGGTGCTGCGGCTGTCGGGCACCGGCACCCAGGGCGCCACCCTGCGGGTGTATCTGGAGAGCTATGTGCCGCCCAGCGGCAACCTGGATCTGGATCCCCAGATGGCCCTTGGCGATCTCATCACAGCCATCGATGGACTGGCTGAAATCAGAAGTCGCACCAGCATGGAGCGGCCGACGGTGATCACCTGATCTGCAGAGCAACAGGAATCGCCCGACAATCCATGCACAGCTTTGAGATCAGCTGGATGCAGCCGATCTCAAAGCTGTCAGGTTGGCAGTTCTGATTCCACTGCCTCCCGGCGTGACTCACCAAACCAGCGGGTCTCAAGGTTTTTGATCGCGACATAGAAGGGAGGCACCACCCCCAGCGACAGCACAGTGGCGACCAGCAAGCCACCAAAAATCACGGTGCCAAGCGACTGCTGGCTGTTGGCGCCGGCGGTGCTGGCCACCACCAGGGGCAGAAAGCCAGCGAGGGAAGCAATGGCGGTCATCAGAATTGGACGCATCCGCGATTCCGCCGCGGCGATCGCCGCCTCCTGCACCCCCATACCGGCCTCGAGATGTTGCTCAGCCACCTCCACGATCAGGATGCCGTTCTTGGCCGCGAGGCCGATCAATGTCACCAGACCCACCTGGGCATAGATATTGAGGTCAATCGAGCGCAGGGCCAGAAACACCAGTGCCCCCAGCATGGCCAGGGGAACCGTCATCAGGATGATCACCGGAGTGACATAGCTCTCGTATTGAGCCGATAGCACCAGATACACAATCAGCACCCCCAGACCGAACACCAGAACACTGGCGTTGCCAGCGGAGAGCTGCAAGGCAGCAATACCTGTGAAGGCATAGCCAATATTATTAAAGTCAATCTGTTTAAAAATCTGCTGAATTGCCGAAAGCGCCTGACCGGAACTCTTGCCAATCGCCTCTGCACCCTGCACCAGAATTGTGCGGTAGAGGTTATAGTGACTGATCACCGGCGGAGCGCTGGAGAGCTCTGCGCTCGCGAATTCAGAGACCTGTACCAGCTTGTTGTCACGACTCCGAACGTAGTAGCTGAGCACATCCTCGAGCTGGCTACGACCCTGCGATTCCGACTGCACGTAGATATTGCGCACCTGGCCACTTTCGTAGGTGAGCCCGGAATAGTTTCCTCCAGCCAGAACAGCGATGGTCTGCATCGCCTGTTGGAAATCCACGTTGAGGGCGCCGAGAATGGAGCGGTCAATCTTCAGACCGAAGGCGGGCGCACTTGGAATGAACTGGGTGTAGAGGCTGCTGAATTCACCACTGGCCTGACCGGTGGCGACCAACTCCTGAGCGAGATCGTTGAGCTGGGGGAAACCGTAAGCGCCATTGCTGAGATCATTGAACTGGAAGTAGAAACCGCCCTGGGCCGAAAAACCTGGAATGGCCGGTGGCTGGGCAGCCACAGCGAGCCCTCCCGAAAGCTGGCTGAGCTTGGCGTTCAGGCGTTCCACGATGGCTGGCGCCTTATGAGCCGCACCGGCACGCTCATCGAGAGGCTTGAGTCCAAAGAAGAACAGGCCCTGATCGGGGCTGTTGCCGTTGAAGCCGGCACCGCTGATCACACCAGCGGAGGAGATATCGGGTTCCTGCTTGAGGATGGTGGCGATCTCCTTCCCGAATGACTGGGTCTGGTTGAGCGAAGCGCCGTTCTGCAACTGGTAGATGCCCAGGCCGTAGCCCTGGTCCTCCTCCGGGATGAAGGCCGTGGGCAGGGCGGAAAAGGCAATGACAGTCAGCACGATGCCGCCACCCAGGCCAGCGAGAATCAACTTGCGTTTGGTGATCAGGAATGCAACCAAGCGCGCATAGGCGGCTTCAAGCCGGGCAAAAAAGCCATTGAAGCGATCAAAGATCAGGGCCAGACGACTGCCCGCGAACCCGAAAACAAGCACACCCACGACATAAGCACCGATGCCGAACGAAGCGGCACTGAATCGGCCGAAAGCAAGACCAACCACGATTCCGCCGATTGCCCAACCCCAACCCTTCGGCCTGGGCGGCTTCTCACTCTTAAGAATCAAGCCCGCCATCATCGGCGAGAACGTGAGAGCATTGAACGTAGAGATCGCGATCGAGAAAGCGATCGTGAGGGCGAACTGGCGATAAATGATGCCAATCCCGCCTGGATAAAAGGCGACCGGCACAAAGACCGCCATCAAGACCAGCGAGGTGGCAATCAGAGCTCCGATCAGTTCACCCATACATGCCAGGGCTGCCTGGCGGGGTTTCATACCGCTCTCCAGGTTCTTGGCCACGGCCTCGATCACAACAATGGCGTCGTCAACGACCAAGCCCGTGGCCAACACCAGACCAAGCAAAGTGAGCTGGTTAATCGAGAACCCAAAAGCCTTGATAAAGGCAAACGTACCAACCAGAGAAATCGGAATAGCCAGGCTCGGCACAATTGTGGCCCGCCAATCCTGCAGAAAAATAAATAGGATTACCAACACCAGAACGATTGCCAGGCCCAGGGCATCAGTGACGCCGTCAACTGCTGACTCAATGAATTGGCCGATGTTGTAGATCTCAGTGACCACCACACCCGGCGGGACCTGGGCACGGAACTGATCCATCAGCCCCACCACCGCCTCTGAAACCTGCAGAGCGTTGCTATCAGGAGTTTGGTAGACACCCACAATGATGGCTGGATAGCCATTCACATCCGCACCCTGGGTGGCGAAGGTGTTAAAGCCGTAAGTGGCCTCACCCACATCACTGAGACGCAACAAATTGCCCTGAGGAGAACGGCCAATAATCAACTTATTGAGCTCTTCAATGGAGACCAGGTTGCCGTTGTTCTCCACCAGAATGGGGTAGGTGAAGAGTTGACTGCCTCCCGCAGGTGGGCCACCCACCAGGCCACCCACGGCCACACTGTTCTGCTCACGCACGGCTTGCACCACCTGGTCAGCGGTGAGCTGGTTCGCCGCGAGCTTGGCCGGGTCCACAAACAGCCAGAACGCAGGATTGCTACCCCCAAAGAGGGATGCCTGGGCAACACCAGGCACACGCTCCAGCTGGTAGTAGAGCTGCTCGTAGATCAGACCATTGAGATAGGCCGCGTCAAACTGGCCTTGGGTTGAGGAAACCTGATATGCCAACAGGATCGACGGTGTGGTCTGGATCACCGAGACGCCTGTGTTCTTGACCTGGTCTGGCAACTGGGGCATCGCCAGCGACACCCTGTTCTGCACATTCACCTGGTCGATGTTGATATCAGTACCTTCCTGAAAAAACACATTCACCGTGCTGGAGCCGGTGTTGGTGCTCAGCGATGAAATGTAGGCAGCTCCAGGCACACCATTGATCTGCTGCTCCAGCACATTGGTCACGGCCTGTTCGGTGACCAGGGAATTGGCGCCGCCATAGGTGGCCGTCACCTGGATCTGGGGCGGGGCGATATTGGGCAGGTTTTCAATCGGCAGCGTGGGGATCGCAATCATCCCGATCAGCACGATCAAAATGCTGCAAACGGTGGTGAGAACCGGCCGCTTGATGAACTTGTCCGAGAGCGACATGGCTGGTCCTCAGTTGGCGGGAGAGGCCGGAGCTGCCACCCGCACGGGCATGCCCGTGCGCAGCAGGGCAGTGTTGCTCACCACGATCTGCTCACCGGCACTCAAGCCCGAAAGCAAGGGGTAACGGTTCCCCTGCAGGGGACCCAGTCGCACTGGCGTCTGCACCACGATCGGCGTGCTGGGCGGTAGTTTTTCGAGCTTCTTCTTCTGCGCGTCAGGGATCTGGGTAGAAGCTCTGATCCTGGCCAGCATCTGGCTGAGGGGGAGCAAGCGATACACAAAGGGCTGCTGGGCCTGCATCATCACGGCTGTCACCGGCAGCGAAAGCTGGCGACTGCTGCCGGTGATGATCCTGTTGCGCACAAACTGGCCGGTCTTGAGCTGGCCGGTGAGGTTGGGAAACTCGGCCTTCACCAGCACGGTGTTGGGTGAAGAGGTGCTGCCGCTCACCCCGAAGTAGGGGGAGATGTACACCACCTTTCCCAGACCGGTCACCGGGGGGTTGCCCTGGGATTCCAGCTGCACCGTCTGCCCCAGATTCACTTGCGAGGCCTGGGTGGCAGGCACATCCATCAAGGTCCACAGCGTGGAGTTGTCGACAATCCCGGTGATCG
>JBILDP010000122.1:0-6840 GCA_044352535.1 Prochlorococcaceae cyanobacterium | reverse complement strand
AACGGTCCAGCTACCGCAAAGGAACGTTCAATTGCGCAATCCGGCGTTACATGGCCGCTTTACATTGCGTTGTGGCAAGCCACTGGCGCCCCTGCTGCAGGAAGCTGCTCCAGTCGAGTTTCTCGGCTTCAGCTGCGGCAGCCACCGCCAGGGGTGCTTCCCGCTTAATGCGCTCCAGGTCGGGCTCGCTCACCCCGGCCGAGCGAGCCAGCAGGTCGGCCATCGCCCGACCCACCACCCGGGTGAGATAAGCGGCGCTGAGGGCCTGCACCGCACTGCCCACCAGCCAGGTGGCGCCATGCCAGCGGGCCAGACCCGCCAGCGCCTGGGTACTCCAGTCGACCACCCCGAAGGCCAGGGCAGCCTTGGCCAGTTCAGCCGCGGCGGCCTGCAGCTGCTCCGGGCTCCAGGGACAATCCCAGAGGCGCGCCATCTCGCGGAGCATCAAGCCATTGGCCACCGCCACCACCAGCAGGTCGAGGCTGAGCACGGGCGACGCCACGACACCGCCGGCCACCAGCCACTGGGTGCGCTGCTGCAACCGCAGAAACACCCGGCGGCGCAGGGTCTCCAGTTCGGCCTGCCAACGGCCGTGCAGCGCTTCGAGCTCCCGCAGCTGACGTTGCAGACGCAGGCTGGCGCCTTCGCGTTGCAGCTGCTCAGCCAGCGGGGCGAGCATTGGCTCCAGGCTGGTGGGATCGCCATCCCAGAGCAGCGCGGCGGGAGGCTGGTCTTGGGCCAGGAGGCCTTCAAGCTCAAGCAGCACCCGCTGGGGATCGGCCTCGGGGGCGCTCTGGATCAACAGGCGCACCGGCAGGCCTGCTGGGATGGTCTGCAACCAGCGCAGGTCGGCCGCCGAAAGGGGCCAGTGCAGGTGATACAGCAGCAGTTCACAGCCTTCGAACAGGCGCGGCCAGTCCCGTTCTCCCTGCCAGATCGGCAAGGGCTGACCCCAGTGGAGGGTGAGGGGCCAGCGCCCCCGCAGCGCGAGGGCCACAGTTGGATGCAGGTTCTGGGGGGGCAGGTCGCGGCCCACCATCGCCACGGCAAGACCTGGACGCTGCAACGCGGCCTCGAGCTGCGTCAGTTCGCGGGAACGGCGACCGGTGCCATCGGCTTCACAGGAGCTGGGCCGCTGCTCCGCTTCCAGGGCCGCGAACTGGCCCTGGAGTCGCCGGAGGCGCTCCAGCCAGCCGGGCACATCGCGGGGCAGCTGGGTGGGGCCTGCGCCGGCGGCGCCGCGGCGCGCCAGCCACCAGCCGCCAGCCAGCAGAACCGACAGGCCCAGGGCCGAGGAGGAGGAGAGGTGACTCAACCGCAGGCCCACGTCCACGGTGATACCGGTTCCCGCCAACAGGGCCGCCACAGGCCAGTGGCGCCGCAGGGTTGACGCCGCCTGGAGGGATGGCAGGGCCTGCAGCGGCGACAACAACTGGGGCACCGGCAGCGTCAAGGGGCCAATGAGCAGCCACGCATCTCTAGCTCAACCAGCCCCGACCCGCCCAGCCCCGGGCCCAATAGCGTGGGAGGCAGTTGGTACCCGACCGTGTCGAGCCCCGCTGCGGCCCAGGCCCCCGGCGACCATCGCCGTGCCGTGAAGCGGGTGTTGCTGGCGGCGCTGGCCATCAACGTGTCGATGACCCTGCTCAAGCTCGTGGTGGGCCTGCTGAGCGGCTCACTCGCGGTGCTGGCCGATGCCATGCACAGCGCCACCGACGGCCTTTCCAGTCTGATGGGGCTCCTCACCAACGGCCTCTCCGATCCCAGGCCCGACCGGGACCACCCCTACGGCCATCACAAATACGAAGCCCTGGGTTCCCTGGCGATCGCGGCCTTCATTCTGTTCACCGCCTTCGAGATCCTGCAGAAGGCCGTGGAGCGGATCCAGGGTGGCCTGCCTCCCCTGCAGCTGGGGACCACCGAGCTGCTGCTGCTGGCGATGGCCCTCGGCTTCAACATCCTGCTGGCCAGCTACGAGCGCGGCGAGGGTCGCCGCCTGGAAAGCCCCCTGCTCAAGGCCGATGCCTCCCACACCGCCAGCGACGTCTGGACCACGGTGGTGGTGCTGGTGGGCCTGAGCGGGGCGGTGTGGCTGCGGATCAGCTGGCTGGATGTGGCGCTGGCGATCCCGCTCTGCCTGCTGCTGGTGCGGGTGTGCTGGACCGTGCTGCGGGCCAATCTGCCGCTGCTGGTGGACCAGATCGCCATCGCCCCCGAAGCCATTCACCAGGTGGCCATGGGTGTGCCCGGCGTGCTCAATTGCCACGACATCGCCAGCCGAGGAGTCTTGGGCCAGCAGGTGTTCGTGGACATGCACATGGTGGTGGACGCCATCGATCTGCCCACGGCCCACCGCATCACCGAGCTGGTGGAAGAACACCTGGAGGCGCGCTTCGGGCCGGTGCGCTGCACCATTCATCTGGAGCCGCGGGAATACGCCAGCGCCGCGATCACCTTCCGCGGCACCCACGGTTGATGGAGGAGCCTGTTACCCATGGTTGAGTTCGTCGACCAGCCCGGCACCGACCCCAACCTGCCCTGGGTCAGTCCCCGCCAGAGGGACCAGCTCAACGGCTGGATCGCTGAGTTGCGTGAGGCCAGCGCCTGGAGCGGCACCTTGCCGGTGGCCCTGCTGGAACCCTGCTGGCTGCGGCTGCGGGCAATCCCCGTCGCCGATCTGGCCATGGAACTACCCCCCGATGCCACCGCGGCCGCCCCGGAGCTGCAGCGCTACCGCCAGCTGATCGGCCAGGGGCTGCCCGGCTGGTCGGCCCAGATCCACTGCTGGGAGGAGTTCGGGGCCGCCAGCTGCCAGGCAGCCCAGCGGCGCTTGTGGGAGTGCCGCGACCGGGGCAACCACGGCTGGACCCTGGCCCGCTATGCCGCACTGATCGAGACCTACCGGCGCAGCGTGGAGCTGGGGAGCGGCAACCGCGCACGGCGCCGTCTACCCCTGCTGGTGCTGGCGCGGGCCGGCAGCCGTGATGCCCATACCCTCCACTGGCTGGAGCCGATGGGCCAGCCCATGCGGCACACTTGCGCCTGATTCAGGCTGCGCCAATGGCCGACGACACCACCAGCGGGACCCCCAGTTCCAGCGGCAGTTTTCAGGGCAGCGGCGGCCGGGAGGGCGGTCGCCGGATGGGCCCCCCGCGTGAGGGGGGCAACCGCGAACCCGGCGGCTTCCGCATTCGCCTGAGCGACAACGAAATGCGTGCCGTCCGCGCCGTTCAGGACGCCTTCCGGCTGCGCTCCACCGTGGCAGCCCTGGGCTTCTCGATCCGCACCGTGGCCCAGCTGCTGGAAGAGGGCAAACTCGACGAACTCGTGGCCGAGCAGCGTGCCCAGGCGGGCAACCGCAGCGACCGCCGCGAAGACCGCCGCGGTGGTGAGAGAGGTGAGCGGGGTGAGCGCCGCTCTGAGCGTTCCGCCGGCCAGCGGGTCGATCCCTTTGCCCGGCCGAGCAAACCGGCTCCCGCTCCCGCTCCCGTAGAGGAGCTCGCACCGGAGACGGAATCTCCCGCTGACGACGCCGCGGCCGAACTGGCCACCGAGCCGGCGGCCGATGCGCCGGTAACGGAAGCCAGCGACGCCGACAACGCCAGCAGCGAGGCCTGATCGCCATGGCACGACCCAGGGTGCTCTCCGGTGTTCAACCCACCGGAGCGCTTCACCTCGGCAACTGGCTCGGGGCGATTCGCAACTGGGTCGAGCTGCAGGACAGCCACGACACCTTCTTCTGTGTGGTCGACCTGCATGCCATCACCGTGCCGCACCGGCCGGAACAGCTGGCCGAGGACACGCTCACCACGGCTGCTCTGTATCTGGCCTGCGGCATCGACCCGGCCAGGAGCACGGTGTTCGTGCAGAGCCACGTCAGCGCCCACAGTGAACTGGCCTGGCTGCTCAACTGCGTCACGCCACTGAACTGGCTGGAGCGGATGATCCAGTTCAAGGAGAAGGCGATCAAGCAGGGCGACCAGGTGTCGGTGGGCCTGCTCGACTACCCGGTGCTGATGGCGGCCGACATCCTGCTCTATGACGCCGACCTGGTGCCGGTAGGGGAAGACCAGAAACAGCACCTGGAGCTGGCCCGTGACATCGCCCAGCAACGCATCAACGCCCGCTTCGCCCCCAAGGGCCCGGACGGCGAACCCGAAGCGATCCTCAAGGTGCCCGAGCCCCTGATCCTCAAGGAGGGCGCCCGGGTGATGAGCCTCACCGACGGCAGCAGCAAGATGAGCAAGAGCGACCCCAACGAGGGCTCGCGCATCAGCCTGCTCGACCCACCCGAGCTGATCACCAGGAAGATCAAGCGCGCCAAGACCGACCCCACCATGGGGCTGGAGTTCGGCAACCCCGACCGGCCGGAGGCCGACAACCTGCTCGGGCTCTACGCCCTGCTCAGCGGCAAGGACCGCGAGACCGCCGCCGCCGAGTGCGCCGCCATGGGCTGGGGCACCTTCAAGCCCCTGCTGGCCGAGGCCACCGTGGAGGCCCTTCGCCCGGTGCAGGAGCGTTACCGCCAGTGGCGCGCCGATCCTGCCGCCCTCCAGGCCGTGTTGACGCAGGGGCGGGAACAGGCCCACAACGTGGCCCAGGCCACCCTTGAGCGGGTGCGCGCCTCCCTGGGCTTCCTGCCGGCCGGCACATAGGACATGCAGCGCATCAGACTCACCCCTGCGGCCTTAACAGTTTCTTCGGGATTGATCAGCGGAGCTGATCGCTCAACCCGGATGAGGACTCGCCGCCCCGGCAGAGCCTCCCGGGCCTAAACGCGACCAAAGCCCCCGGTTCGCGCTGGTCTCAGCCGCGACACCACTCGCAAGTCATCCGTGATGCACGGCGAGTCGCATTTGTCCAGGCCGGTTCACCCAGGGGTGGTGGTGGTCCGGGGCTGGCCAGCAAGGTCAACCCACCTTGTGCTTTGCGTTCCGGTTTGCCGTTTCTGCCCCAGCGCCGTCTGAGCCTGCTCATCAGCCTTGCCCTGTTCAGCACCGGCCCCCTGCCAGCCGGCAGCCAGGCCATCCCCACAGTGCAGCTCCCAGCAGCAAGGGCATCAGCGGCAACAGGAGCGGCCGCAGCGCCAGAGGAAAGGGCGCCCGCCACGCCGACGAGCGCGAGGCCGATGCAGTCCTCAGCCGTCGCCGGGAGCCCCTACGCCCTGTCGCCCCACCGACGCGCCCTGCTCGACACGATCCGCTTCGCCGAGGGCACCTGGCACCACGGCCGCTCAGAGGGCTACCGCACCCTCTATGGCGGCGGACTGTTCCACAACCTGGCCCGCCATCCCGAAATCACCGTGCGTCGGCGCTACACCAGCGCAGCCGCAGGGGCCTACCAATTCCTTCCAGGCACCTGGCGGGAGGTGGCATCGCGGTTGCGCCTCACCAGCTTTGAACCCCACAACCAGGACCAGGCCGCCCTACACCTGATCGAGCGTCGTGGTGCCCTCAACCTGCTCGACCGGGGGGGCATCAGCCGGGAGCTCGTGGCCAGGCTGGCGCCGGAATGGGCCTCCCTGCCCACCCACAGCGGCGGCAGCCACTACGGACAGCCGGTGAAGAGCTACGCCGAGCTGAGCAGCTTCTACAGCGCCGCGTTGCGCCGTCACAGCGAGGGCTGAGGTTGAAGCAGCTCGCTCAGCCCTTGGCGGACCGCGGCTGCTCCTGGGGCCAGTCGATCGGCGGCAGGCTCACCCCGCTGCCCCGCAGCCGGGCCGAGAGCGACCACACCCGCAGCACCAGCTGGTGCCAGGGCGCCATGGTTTCCATCGACAGCGCCATGGGTGCAGGGGTGGCCCCGCGTAGCGCCACGGCAGCCTGAAGCTCACGGCGGGCCTCCTGCAGGGCCTCAGCCAGATCCTGGCGCTGACCTGCTGGCATCACCGTGTCGGGGCAGAGGTCCAGCAGCCGCAGGCCCCGGTCAAACCAGAGGCTGAAGTCGCTGAGCAGGGAGCCCAGCAAATGCTCCAGCAGTTCGGCGTCGGAATCCTGATGTTCGGGATCCTGTGGCAACGGCTCTGCACCCATCCATCCAGCCTAGAAGCGCTGCGTAGGATCGGTTTTCGCCATCGCCACCGCTGCCCGTGCCCCCAACCGCGCCCGCGACCCAAAGCGCTTCGCTGGCCGAGGGCGTGACCCAGACCGCCGCCCGGCAGGGTGATGCGGCGCCGGTGATCCAGCTGCCGAAAACCAGCGAGAGCGAGCAGCTGCTGCGCATCCGCCACTCGATGAGCCACGTGATGGCCATGGCGGTGCAGAAGCTGTTCCCCAAAGCCCAGGTCACGATCGGCCCCTGGACCGAGAGCGGCTTCTACTACGACTTCGACAGCCCCGATCCCTTTACCGAGGCCGATCTCAAGGCCATCAGGAAGGAGATGATCAAGATCATCAACAGGAAGCTGCCGCTCGAGCGCGTGGAGGTGAGCCGCGCTGAGGCCGAGGAGAAGATCAAGGCCCAGAACGAGCCCTACAAGCTGGAGATCCTGGCCGGGATCAGCGAGCCGATCACCCTTTACACCCTGGGCGAGGAGTGGTGGGATCTGTGCGCCGGTCCCCACGTGGCCAACACCAGCGAGCTCAACGCCAAGGCCTTCGAGCTCGAGAGCGTGGCCGGTGCTTACTGGCGCGGCAATGAGAACAACGCCCAGCTGCAGCGCATCTATGGCACGGCCTGGGAAACCCCGGAGCAGCTGGCGGAATACAAGCGCCGCAAGGAAGAAGCCCTGCGCCGTGACCACCGCCGCCTGGGCACCGACCTGGATCTGTTCTCGATCGAAGATGAGGCCGGTGCCGGCCTGGTGTTCTGGCATCCGCGCGGCGCGCGCATGCGCCTGCT
>JBILDP010000121.1:0-6904 GCA_044352535.1 Prochlorococcaceae cyanobacterium | reverse complement strand
AGCGGGACTGCGGCCATGCGCCCTGGAGCCTGTGGGGCAGCTATCTGCCTGAGCGTCAGTGGGGCACCGTGCGGGAGGACTACTCCGCCGACGGCGATGCCTGGCGCTCCTTCCCCCACGATCACGCACGCTCACGCACCTACCGCTGGGGTGAAGACGGCTTGCTGGGCATCTGCGATGAGCAGTGTCGGCTGTGTTTTTCCGTGGCCCTGTGGAACGGCCAGGATCCGATCCTCAAGGAGCGGCCCTTCGGCCTGGGTAACCCCGAGGGCAACCACGGCGAAGACATCAAGGACTACTACTTCCACATCGCCAATACCCCCACCCACAGCTTCATGCGGGGGCTCTACAAGTATCCCCAGGCCCGTTTCCCCTACGAGCAGCTGGTGGAGGAGAACGGCCGCCGCGGTCGCGACCAGCCGGAATACGAGCTGGTGGATACGGGCATCTTCAACGAGGGCCGTTACTTCGATGTGTTCATCGACTACGCCAAGGCTTCTCCCACCGATCTGCTGATCCGCATCCGGGCAATCAACCGGGGGCCAGATGTAGCCCCGCTCTGCCTGCTGCCCACCCTCTGGCTGCGCAACACCTGGGCCTGGGGCTATCCCGATGCCACGCGCCAACCGATGCGGCTGCAGGACGATCGTGTGACCACCGCGTCGCTCACCGACCTCGCGCCCTACGAGTTGCTGTTGAACGGCTCAGGCCGCTGGTTGTTCACCGACAATGAGACTAACACCGAGCGCCTGTACGGCCAGCCCAACACCACCGCCTTTCAGAAGGATGGCTTCCACCGCTTCCTGATTGAGGGCGATCAGGGCGCCATCAATCCAGCCGGCGAGGGCACCAAGGCGGCAGCTCTGCTGCAACGCAGCCTCGAGCCGGGAGAAACCTGGGTGGTGGAGTTGCGGCTACGAGCTGTAGCCGAGCAGGACCCGAACGGCGCTGATTCAGCGCCGTTCGGTGATACCTTCAACGCCCTGTTTGCGGCCCGCGAGCAGGAGTGGCAGGCCTACATGGAGCACCTGGTGCCGGGCCTGGCCCCCGACGATCGACTTATCCACAACACTGCCCTGGCTGGCCTGCTGTGGTGCAAGAAGTACTACGGATGGAGCGTGCTGCGCTGGCTGGAGGGGGATCCCACCCAGCCGCCCCCACCGCCCGAACGCCTGCTCTCAGAAACGGCCGAGTGGCGGCGTCTGCATGCCCACGACGTCATCGCCATGCCTGATGCGTGGGAATACCCCTACTTCTGCCAGTGGGATTTGATGTTCCACGCGGTGTCGTTCGCAATCGTGGATCCGGCCACGGCCAAGCAGCAGTCGATGCTGCTGCGCTCGCCCCACTACACCGCTCCCAACGCCCAGACCCCTGCTTACGAGTGGGCGCTCTCCGATCCCAACCCCCCGATCGGGGCCTGGGCGGTGATGCGCATCTTCCAGATCGAGCGCAAGCAGGCCGAGGGCATGGCCGACTTTGCCTACCTCCGTGAAGCCTTGCGCAAGCTGCTGCTGGAGTACGGCTGGTGGGCCAACCGCAACGATCGCTCCGGTGACAATGTGTTCGAGGGAGGCTTTCTTGGCCTCGACAACATCGCTGTCTTTGATCGACGCTTCCCTCTGGCCGATGGCAGCCGCATTGAGCAGTGTGACGGCACGGCCTGGATGGCGTCGCTGAGCCTCAACCTGCTCAACATTGCCGTTGAGCTCAGTCGCGACGAGCCTGAATATGCCGACCTGTGCGAGCGCTTTGTTTATGACTTCGTGCAGTTGGCGCTTACTCTCAACGCTCCCACCAGCCATGGCTATCTCAACTGGGACGAGCAGGATGGGTTCTACTACGACGTGATCAAGCGGCCCGATGGCAGCACTGATTACCTCCGCACACGCTCGGTGTCTGGGTTGATCCCGTTGCTGGCCGTCGCCAGCTACGACGTGGAGACGGTGGAGCGCCTGCCGGTGCTTGATGTGCTCAAGAGCATGGCCTGGTTTGTGCACGAGCGCACGACCCCCACCTGGCTTGCGGCCAACCTGGGCCGCTGGCACAACGATCGTCTGCTGTTCACCCTGGTGCCGGAGGATCGGTTGCGGCGGATCTGTGCACGGCTCTTCGATGAAGACGAGTTCCTTTCTCCCTACGGCATCCGCGCCCTCTCCAAGGTGTATGAGCCCCATCCCTACCGCTATACCGAGGGCTCTGACAGTGAGGAGCTGCGTTACAGCCCCGCCGACAGCCCGGTGGGAATGTTTGGTGGCAACTCCAACTGGCGTGGGCCGGTGTGGATGCCGATCAATTTTCTGCTGATCGAATCACTGCAGAAATTTGCCCACTTCTACGGGGATAGCCTCAAGGTGGAGTTCCCCACGCGCTCCGGCAACTGGATCAACCTCTGGGATGCCTCGCTGCAGCTGCAGAAGCGTCTGGTGGGAATCTTCCGCCGTGATGCCCAGGGCCGCCGGGCCTTCAACGGTGATGTGAGCCTGTTCCAGGACGATCCCAAGTGGCGGGATCTGATCCTCTTCAACGAGTACTTCCACGGTGATAACGGCCGCGGCGTTGGTGCTTCCCACCAGACCGGCTGGAGCGCCGTGGTGGCCAAGATGATCAATCAGCTGCATCGTTATCCCACCGGTTGACGTTCAGCGCTGAACCTCAACTCGCGATCACGAGCCTTCCTTCGCCTCCCAATCCATGGCCCCGGTGTCTTCCCAGGATCTGCTCACCGGCATCCACAGCTCTCCCCTGCCTGTTGCTCAGCAGCGACAGGTTGAACACGGAGCCCACTTCGATCTGGTGATCATCGGCAGTGGCGCCGGTGGCGGCACCCTGGCCCGGGCTCTGGCACCCACAGGCCTGAAGATTCTCGTGCTGGAGCGGGGCGACTGGCTGCCCCAGGAGCCCCAGAACTGGGATGCCGAGGAGGTGTTTCAGAAGAATCGCTACGTGTCGAAGGACACCTGGTTCGACAAGCACGGCAAACCGTTTCAGCCGGGCAGCCATTACTTCGTGGGTGGTGCCACCAAGATGTATGGCGCCGCCCACTTCCGCCTGCGCCAGCAGGATTTCGAGGAACTCGTTCACCACGACGGCATCTCACCGGCCTGGCCCCTGCGCTACAGCGACTTCGAGCCCTGGTATCAGCGGGCTGAGGAGATGTATCACGTGCATGGCCAGCGCGGTGAGGACCCCACCGAGCCGCCGTGCAGTGGCCCCTACCCCCACCCGCCGGTGGCGCATGAGCCGCGCATGCAGAAGCTGGTCGACGACCTGCGCGCTGCTGGCCTGCATCCCTTCCATGCCCCCAGCGGCGTGCTGCTCGATGAGGACCACATGGCCTTCAGTCGCTGCCGCAAGTGCAACTGCTGCGACGGCTTCCCCTGCCTGGTGCATGCCAAGAGTGATGCCGATGTGCTGGGTATGCGCCCGGCCCTGGCCAGCCCCAACGTGTCGCTGCTCACCCGGGCTCAGGTGCACCGTTTGGTCACCGATGCCAAGGGCCGCAGCGTGACGGCGGTGGAGTTGCAGCGCGATGGCGAAACCATGCAGGTGAGCGGTGATGTGGTGGTGGTGAGTTGCGGTGCCGCCAACAGCGCCCGGCTGTTGCTGATGTCGGCCAACGACAGGCATCCCCGCGGCCTGGCCAACGGTTCCGACCAGGTGGGCCGCAACTACATGTTCCACAACAGCAAGGCGATGGTGGCCCTGGCCCATGAGCCGAACACCACCGTGTTTCAGAAAACGGTGTCGCTCAACGACTGGTATCTGGGGGATGCCGACTTCGATTACCCGATGGGCAATATCCAGATGACTGGCAAGACCAATGGCACGATCATGAAGGGCTATGCGCCGTTGGAAACATTTCTGATGCCCGGCTGGACGATGGACAAGATCGCCGAGCATGCCCTTGACTTCTGGATCTCCTCAGAGGATCTTCCCGACCCTGACAACCGGGTGACGGTGGATGATCAGGGCCAGATCCATCTCAGCTATACCCCCAACAACCAGACAGCTTCTCAGCGGTTGGTTGGACGACTCACCGGCCTGCTTGATCGGCTCTACCTGCGCAACCATCTGGTGGAGCGCCAGATCTACGTCAAGAGCACGATGACGATCGCCGCGGTGGGGCACCAGGCCGGTACCTGCCGCTTCGGCAGCGATCCGGCCGCCTCAGTGCTTGATCTGCACTGCAAGGCTCACGAGCTCGACAACCTCTATGTGGTGGATACCAGCTTCATGCCCACCATCGGCGCGGTGAATCCCTCGCTCACGGCGATCGCCAATGCCCTGCGGGTGGCCGAGCACCTGAAGGAGCGGCTGGTTAGCTGAAGGCAACCCTGAGAAGATCAGCGATCAGCAGGTTGTCGAGGGAGAAGAGGCCTCCGCCGCAGCCGATTAGCACCAGACACATCACCACATACATGGCAGCCTTCTCCCAGCTGGGCGGCTCCCCGACCCCCATCGGCCCGGCGTAATCACCGGCTGGAATCTGATAGGGATCGGGGGCGATGAAGGGAAAGCCGGAGCGGATCTCCAGCACCATGGCGTAGGCCATCGACACCAGGATTGCCAGGGCAGCCAGGGGCGTGAACAACCCGGGCAACAGGGCGATCCCGGCACCGAACATCGATGCCGCCGACAGAAAGCAGAGCCACTGCGGAGTCTTCAGGGCCTGAGACCAGGTGCTGAGGTTGCGCAGTTTTGGCCAGCCGTGGCGAATGAAGCACACGCCCATGAACAGGCGCAGCAGCAACAGAGTCGCCTGGGCTGCGGTTGAGGGCGCGGCTGGCACCAGCAGCTCCACCACCGTGATCTCCATTCACCCAGCCCTCAATTGCAGCGCAACGTAGGCAGCGCGCCTGGTCCTGGCCACCATTGGCGGGTGATCCCACACCGTGCGGCTCTCCGTGACTGACACTCTCAGGGCCCTGGCCGCCGGCGGCAGTGCGCCGCTCGGGGCGACGCTGCAGCGAGGTGGCGTGAACTTCAGCCTCCACGCCAGGGGCTGCGAGAGGGTTGAGCTGTGTCTGTTCAACGCGCTCGATGATCCCGAGCCGTCTGCGGTGCTTCTGCTCGAGGGAGAACAGCACCGCAGCGCCACCTACTGGCATGGCCTGGTGGCGGGGGTGGGGCCGGGGCAGCTCTATGGCTACCGACTCCCCTCCGATCCCGACTGCCTGCTGCTCGACCCCTACGCCCCGGCCCTGGCGGTCCCGGCGGGCTATTGCCGGCAGCGGGGCCAGCGCCGCGCTGGGGAGTCGATCGCTGGGGGGGGCGGCTGGGCTGGGGCCCTCAAGAGTGTGGTGGCCGACCTCAGCCGCTACGACTGGGAGGGGGATCGGCCCCTGCGCCGCCCGGCGCGCGAAACGGTGATCTACGAGCTGCACGTGCGGGGGTTCACCGCCGCTCCCGGTGCCGCTGTCGGGCCCGAGCGGGCCGGCACCTATGCCGGTCTGATCGAAACGATTCCCTACCTGCAGCAGCTGGGCATCACCGCAGTCGAGCTGATGCCGGTGTTCGCCTTCGACGCCCAGGCAGCCCCTGACGGTCTGAGCAACTACTGGGGCTACCAGCCCATCAGCGTGCTCGCTCCCCACCCGGGCTACGCCAGTGGCAGCGATCCGCTGGCGGTCCTCGATGAGTTCCGCGACCTGGTGAAGGCCCTGCATCGCGCCGGCATCGAGGTGATCCTGGATGTGGTGTTCAACCACACCGCGGAGGGGGCCATGGTGGGCGCGGCGGCGGGGCCAACCCTCTCCTATCGGGGCCTGGCTCCCCACGACTACTACCTGCTCCAGGGCGAGGCGGGCAGCCTGCGCGACCTCGATGTGACCGGTTGCGGCAACACCTTCAATGCCAACAACCCGGTGGTGCGGCGCCTGATCCGCCACAGCCTGCGCCACTGGGTGGAGCACATGCACGTGGATGGGTTCCGCTTCGATCTGGCCGCCGTGCTCTCCCGCGATGAGCAGGGCAATCCGGAACCGCGGCCCCCGATTCTCTTCGATCTCGACAGCGATCCGGTGCTGGCCGGCACCAAGTTGATCGCCGAGGCCTGGGATGCCGCCGGCCTCTATGAGGTGGGCAGGTTTGTGGGTGAGCGCTGGCAGGAGTGGAACGGACGCTTCCGTGACGACCTGCGCCATTTCCTCAAGGGTGACTCTGGCTTCGCCTGGGCGGCCGCCCAGCGCCTGATCGGCAGTCCGGACATCTATGGCCCCCGCCAGCGGGAGGCGGAACTGAGCGTGAACTTCATCACCTGCCACGACGGCTTCACCCTGGCCGACTGGGCGAGCTACGACGCCAAGCACAACGAGGCCAATGGCGAGGCCAACCGCGACGGATCCGATGACAACGCCAGCTGGAACTGCGGTGTTGAGGGGGAGACGCAGGACCCAGGCGTGCTGGCCCTCAGGGCGCGGCAGATGCGCAATGCCCTCTGCCTGCTGATGCTTGCTCCAGGCACACCGATGCTGGCGATGGGTGACGAGGTGGGCCGCAGCCAGCAGGGCAACAACAACGCCTACTGCCAGGACAACCCGACCAGCTGGTTTGACTGGGGTCTGGTGCACAGCCGGGCCGATCTGCTGCGGTTCACCCGCGCCTTGATCGCCTACCGGCAGCGGCGCGATGTGGTGGTGGATCACACCAACCTTTCGCTGTCTGAGCTGCTGCGGCGCAGTGCAGTGGAGTGGCATGGGGTGGAGCCGTTCAAGCCCGACTGGGGGCCCGATTCCCACTCCCTGGCCCTGAGCCACACCAGCAGTGAGCATCGCTTCCGTCTGCATCTGCTGGTGAATGCCTGGTGGCAGCCGCTGCGCTTTGTCCTGCCCCCCACCGGCCTGGCGGATGGGCGCTGGCACCGCTGGATCGACACCGCTCTCGCCAGCCCCGACGACATTGT
>JBILDP010000120.1:0-6916 GCA_044352535.1 Prochlorococcaceae cyanobacterium | reverse complement strand
GAGGGGTCGGTGTTGGTGAACCAGCCGGTGGTGTTGCGCCAGCTCAGCAGCAGCGAGAGATCGAGCGGCGCTCGGGTGGGGTTGCGCAGGGTCCAGGTGAACACCGCCACCGGGTAGCTGCTGCGCCGGTAGTCGCCCGGCAGGATCGGGCTGAAGGCCTGGCAGCTCACCTCGGCGTCGAACACGCCGCTGTAGTTGCTCCAGCTGAGCGGGTAGCGGGCGGCATAGGTGCCCGTGCACTGTTCCGGCGTGCTGGCTGGGTACCAGGTCCAGCTGCTCAGCGGTTCTCCGGCCCCAGGGCGGGAGGCGTCGGCGGCCGGCTTCACCGCCAGGGCGTGGGCGCGGCGCTGCTCGCCGTTGCTCTCAAACAGGGCGAACTGGCAGTCGGGCAGGGTGCCGAACCAGTGTTCGCCGCCATCGAGGTGCCAGAGGTTGAAGCTGCCATCGGGGGCGCGGCCGATGCAGCCGGCGCCGAAGCCCCCCAGCGGCATGCCGTGGTTGGGGCCGTCGTCGAGGTTGCTGGCGTAGCGCACCGTGTAGGGCCGCTCCCAGCCCTGGCCAAGGGGGCGGCTCCAGCTGGCGGGTGGGGCCTGCCAGCGGTGACGGGCGCCACGCGGACGGCTGGGCAGGGCGCGGCGCAGCAGCGATTTCAGAGCGGAGAGGCTGGGGCGCGCCATGGAGCAGCCAAGGGTGGGCCCAGCTTGTCAGAGCTGATGCGCGCTCACAGCTGTCCCGCCACCTCCTGGTCGATCAGGGCATCGAGGGTGATCGCGGTGCGCACCAGGGCCTGGTAGCGCTGCACCAGGCGGCGGTTTCGCTCCAGCCAGTTGGCGGGATCCTGGCTGCTGCCGGGGCCGAGTCGCAGACCGGCGCTCAGGCCCTGGCCGTCGCCATCGAGCAGCTCCAGGCCTTCCTGGCGCTGGATCAGGGCCAGCACCAGCTCGTGGATGCGCTGGCGGCGATCACTCATCGCGGCGGCTCCGGCGGGCGGGGATGCGGCTGAGCATCATGGCGCCAGTGGCAGGCAAGAGCGCTGAACGGCAACGCGGCCAGCAATAGGGCCACCAAGACGACGAGCAAGACGACCAGTCGTGCGACCAGCAGTGCTGCCAGCAGCGCGGTGCCGGGCAGCATCGCGGTGGTGGGCTGTGACGCCGCCGGCCTCGACGGGCTGGCTCCACCCCAGCGGTTGCTGCTGGAGCAGGCCGCCTTGCTGGCGGCCCCGGCCCGGCTGCTGCCCCAGCTGGAGCAGGCGTTCCCGCGCCACGCGCGCTTCGCCACGGACAGGCCCGACGCGCTGCTGGCGCGGCTGCGGCAGGCCCTGGATGCGGGGGAGCGCGCGGTGGTGCTGGCCAGCGGCGACCCGCTCTGGTTCGGCATTGGCCGGTTGCTGCTGCAGGCCTTCGGCCCGGGTCTGCTGCGCTTTCACCCGGCGCCCAGCTCCCTGCAGCTGGCCTTTGCCCGCATCGGCCGCCCCTGGCAGGACGCCAGCTGGATCAGCCTGCATGGCCGCGATCCGGCTCCCCTGGCAGTCGAGCTGCAGCGGCGCCCCGCTGCCCTGGCAGTGCTCACCGACCCCGGCCGCGGCGGCGCCGCGGAGGTGCGGTCGCTGCTGCGAGCTTCCGGGCTGGAGGCCGCCTATGCCCTGTGGCTGTGCGAGCGCCTCGGCCACCCGGCCGAGCGGGTGCTGCGGCTCGATCCCGGCGATCCGCTGCCGCCCGATCTCGATCCGCTGCATCTGGTGGTGCTGATTGCCGAGCCGCCGGCGCCGCTCGCCGATTCGGCCGCCCTGCCCCTCTTCGGCCTCGACGACGGCCTCTTCCTGCAACACCCCGATCGCCCCGGGCTGATGACCAAGCGGGAGGTGCGGATTCAGCTGCTGGCAGAGCTGGAGCTGCCCGAGCGCGGCGTGCTCTGGGATGTTGGCGCCGGTGTGGGCTCGGTGGGCCTCGAGGCCCTGCGGCTGCGTCCCGCGCTTGAACTCTGGGCCCTGGAGGCGCGCGGCGGCTCGACCGGCCTGATCCGCGCCAATGCCGAGCGGCTGGGGGTGGTGCCGGCGGGGGTGCTGGAGGGGAAGGCGCCGGCGGCCCTGGGCCAGCTGCCCGATCCCGATCGGGTGCTGATCGGCGGCGGCGGCCGCGAGCGCGGGGCGGTGCTGGCAGCGGTGTTGGAGCGCTTGCGACCTGGCGGGGTGGTGGTGATTCCCCTGGCCACCGTGGAGGCCCTGGCGGAGCTGCGCCCCTTGCTGGAGCAGGCTGGGCTGGGGGTGGCCGTGCGTCAGCACCAGGCCTGGCGCGGTGCGCCCCTGGCCGACGGCACCCGCCTGGCGCCGCTCAACCCGGTGCTGGTGCTCTGCGGTCGCCGCCCCTGAGCCCGGCGGCCAGCGGCTCGATCCGCACAGGCGTGCCCACACTGATGCCCTTGGCTTCCGCCTGGCCCGCCGCCAGTTCGATCACGCCGTCCACCGGCTCGTCGGGGCCATAGCTGCGGCAAGGCAGCTGCATGCAGGGCTGGGTGCGGGCCTCGATGGCCACCACCCGGCCGTCGCGCACAAACAGCATGTCGAGCGATTCAGGGGTGCGGTGCATCCAGAAGCGGGCCGGCGTGGGCCGATCAAACGGGAACCACATGCCCCGCAACGCCGGCAGTGGGGGGCGCAGCTGCAGGCCCTTGGCCTGTTCGTGGGGCTCATCAGCCACCTCGAGCTCGATGCAGCGACGCGGCTCCAGGCACCAACGGGCTTCGATCGGCAGCAGCTGCGGCGGCGGTTGTTGCCAGGCGGGCTGATTGGCCCAGGCTGGCTGGCCCACGCCCAGGCCAGCCAGCCCCGTGCCGGCCAGCAGCCCGGCGACCAGGCGCCCCAAGGTCAGCGGGCCTCCAGGGGCGGCAGCCGTTCGCTCAGGCAGTAGCCCTGCCCCCGGATCGTGTGGATCAGCCTGCGCTCGCCGCCCTGTTCCAGTTTCTGACGCAGATAGCGCACGTACACCTCGATCACGTTGCTGGATGTTCCCTGGTCGTCGTTCCACACCTGTCGCAGGATCTGCTCGCGTGCCACCACGGTGCCCTTGCGCTCCAGCAGAAGCAAGAGCAACTGATATTCCCGTGCCGTGAGGGCCACGTTGCGACTGCCGCGCTTCACCTGGCGGGTGGTGGGGTTGAGGCTGAGGTCCCCCACCTGCAATAGCAGCGGTTGTTGGGCATTACGCCGATACAGGTCGCGGTGCAGCCGCAGGCGCATCAGCAGATCACTGGGGCCGAGGGCCGAGAGCCAGAAATCGTCGGCACCGCTGCCCAGGCAGCGGGTCCGCGCCTCCAGGTCGTCGTGGCCGCCGTCGAGCAGCACCGGCACGGAGCCGTAGTGCTGGCGCAGTTGGGCGATCTGTCCCTCCTCGCTGGTGCTGAGCACCACGAGGTCCGGCGTCTCGCCGGCGGCGGCGATCCGGTAACCCGACGCCTCCAGTCGCGCCGCCAGGGCCTCGGCCTGTGCGCCCAGCAGCAGCACGGTGGCCAGGGGCGGGTGACCGGTCGTCGAGTCGCTGGAGACTGCTCCGCTCATGGCCCCAGTCCATTGCCCGGCTTGGCCACATGGGGCAGGCCCCAGCCCAGCTTGTTGCGCAGCACCTGGAAAAACTCGTGGTCTGCGAGCCGCACGAAGCGCACCGGATGGTCGCTGCGCCGGATCAGCACCCGGTCTTCAGGCCAGATGTAGCAACCGGCGCTGCCGTCCACCACCATCATCAGCCGTTCTGGTGTGGCGGGAAACACGGTCACCGGTTCGCGATCGCTGAACACCAGGGCCCGCGATGCCAGTGAATGGGCGGCGATTGGCGTGAGCTGCAGCACCGGACAGTCGGGTGTGATCACCGGCCCCCCGGCCGAGAGCGAGTAGGCGGTGGAGCCGGTGGGGGTGGAGAGGATCACCCCGTCGGCGGCGATGTCCACCGGAGCGTGGCGGCCGATGGCGATCTCGAAGTGGCACATCGAGGTGAGGGGCTCCCGGTGCAGGGCCATCTCGTTGAGGCAGAGCACCTCCCAGCGCCGCTGTTCGCCCCGCATCACGCTCACCACCAGGGTGGTGCGCTCCTCCACCGTCCAGTCGCCGGCGATCACCTGATCGAGCGCCCCTTCCAGCTGGGGCAGGTAGGACTCGGCGAGGAAGCCCAGGTGGCCGGTGTTGATGGTGAGGATCGGCACGCCGATCGGGGCCGTCTGGCGGGCGGCGGAGAGCACGGTGCCATCGCCCCCGAGCACCACCGCCAGCTCCATGTCCTCGCTGAAGCTGGTTGGCACGCAGGCGCTGTACCCCTTGCTGCGCAGGTGCTGGTCGGGGTTGGCGAAGCCCACCATGCCGCCCGAGCTGCTCACCCGCGCCACCCCATAACCGGCTGCGGCAAGGCGGGCCTCGATCGCATCAGCGGTGGCAACGGCCAGATCCTTGCCGTCGTTCACGATCAGTCCTGCGCGCGGCACCGATCGGGAGGCGGGGGCTGACTGAGTTTATGGGCCCCGGAGAATTCCGCCGCTCAGAACTGCTCGAGGAAGCGAAGGTCGCTGGTGTAAAGGCGGCGGATGTCGTCGATGCCGTGGCGCACCATGCAGAAGCGCTCCACCCCCAGTCCGGCGGCGAAGCCGCTCCAGCGCTCCGGATCGAGGCCCATGCCCGTCAGCACGGCGGGGTCGACCATGCCGCAGCCCATCACCTCCAGCCAGCGGCCGCGCCACTGCACGTCCACCTCAGCACTGGGCTCGGTGAAGGGGAAATAGCTGGCGCGGAAGCGCACCGGTAGGTCGCCGAAGAACTGCTGCAGGAAGGCGGTCACCGTGCCGCGCAGGTGGGTGAAGTCGAGCCCCTCGTCGATCGCCAGCACCTCCACCTGGTGAAACACCGGCGAGTGGGTGGCATCCACGGCATCGCGGCGGTACACCCGCCCCGGGGCGATCACCCGCACCGGCGGTGGGTTGTTTTCCAGGTAGCGGATCTGCACCGGTGAGGTGTGGGTGCGCAGCAGGCGACCATCCCCCAGATAAAAGGTGTCTTGCATATCCCGGGCGGGGTGATGCTCCGGGATGTTGAGGGCGGTGAAGTTGTAGTAGTCGGTCTCGATCTCCGGCCCTTCCGACACGCGGTAGCCCAGACCGCTGAAAATGTCGGTGATCTCTTCGATCGTGCTGATCAGCGGGTGCCGGTGACCCGGCGGCGTGAAGCTGCAGGGGGCAGTCACGTCGAGGGTTTCGCGGGCGATGCGCTCCGCCATGGCGGCCGATTTCACGGCCTGCAGACGCTCGGCCAGCAGGCCGCTCAGCTGCTCCTTGAGCACGTTGGCGCGCTGGCCGATCACTGGCCGCTCTTCGCCGGGCAGCTTGCCCATGGCGCCCAGCACCGCCGAGAGCCTGCCCTTCTTGCCCAGCAGGCCCACCCGCAGCTCCTCGAGCTCGGCGCCGCTGGCGGCCGAGGCGATCTCAGCGGCAGCCTGGGCTTCCAGCTGTTCCAGCTGGGCGGTGAGATCCTGCAGCGACACGGTGACGCTCACAACAAACCCCGGCGC
This sequence comes from Prochlorococcaceae cyanobacterium, assembly GCA_044352535.1. GTDB lineage: Bacteria > Cyanobacteriota > Cyanobacteriia > PCC-6307 > Cyanobiaceae > NIES-981. The sequence goes on along the minus strand of JBILDP010000120.1, from coordinate 1,370 downwards.
AGTGGCGAAGGGGAGACTGTACGGAGTTGCCCAGCGAGCCGATGCAGCCCCGCGAGTCGATGGCGCCTGCGCCGAGCCAGCCGCTCAGGATCCTGATCAGCAACGACGACGGGGTGTTCGCCGGTGGCATCCGCACCCTCGCCAATGCGGCCCTGGCCCGCGGTCACCAGGTGACCGTGGTGTGCCCCGACCAGGAGCGCTCCGCCACCGGCCACGGCCTCACTCTGCAGACCCCGATCCGGGCCGAGCGGGCCGATGAGCTGTTCGACGACGGCGTGACCGCCTGGGCCTGCAGCGGCACCCCGAGCGACTGCGTGAAGCTGGCTCTGTTTTCGCTGCTGGAGGAGTGGCCCGACCTGGTGCTCTCCGGCATCAACCACGGTCCCAATCTGGGCACCGACGTGCTCTATTCCGGCACGGTGAGCGCGGCGATGGAGGGCACGATCGAGGGGCTGCCGGCCCTGGCGGTGAGCAGCGCCGATTTCCAGTGGCGTCAGTTCGAGCCGGCGGCCCGCATCGCCCTGGATGTGGCTGAGGAGATGCTGCAGACGGGCTGGCCGGGAGGATTGCTGCTCAACCTCAACGTGCCGCCGCTGCCGGCCGAGAGCATCGGGCCGCTGCGCTGGTGTCGCAAGGCTGTGCGCCGCTACACCGACCAGTTCGACCGGCGCGTTGATCCCCGCGGCCGCACCTACTACTGGCTGGCCGGTGAGGTGGCCAACGATCTGGAGGCGGAGGTGGCAGGACCGGCCGACTGGCCGATCGACGTGGCCCACGTGCATGGCGGCGGCATTGCCCTGACCCCGTTGCAGCCGGAGCTCTTCTGGCGCGGCCACTGCAGCGATCTACCCGATCTGGCTCAGGCGCTGCGATAGATCCGCTGCAGCAGCCAGAGGCTGATCCACAGGCCGATCAGGTGGGCGAACAGCACCTGGGTGTTGCCGAGCACCGAGAGCATCTCAATCGAGGTGATCGGCAGGCCCACCACCCGGCCGCCCACGCCTGGAGCCTGCTGGATCTGGGCCCCGAAGAATCCCGGCACCTGCTGGGAGGCCTGCACGAACAGGCTGCCGGCCAGCGACTGGTAGCCCACCACCGCCAGGGTCAGGCCAGCCAGGTCAGCCAGCACGCCTCGCTTGATCAGCCGGGCTGTTTCACCCTTGCTGGGCCGCACGGAGGAGCCCAGCGCCCGGCCGCAGCGGATCACCAGCCAGCTCTGCCAGATGCACCAGAGCAGCAGCAGAAACGACAGGGTGGTGAGGGAGATTCCAGGGCCGAGCCCCAGGGCCCGGGCCGAGTTGGCCACCAGCCGGCCGCCGATGTTGTTGAACAGGAGTACCCCCACCACCACCACGCCCAGCACCACCTGG
>JBILDP010000118.1:0-6932 GCA_044352535.1 Prochlorococcaceae cyanobacterium | reverse complement strand
GGCCCAGTTGCCGCCGGCGCTGCTGCTGGGTTGTCCCTCCACGTTGTGTGGTTTTGGTCCGGTGCAGCCCTGCCCCCTGGGTCGCCCCGACGATCCCGGCGGGCGGCTGCTGGAGCTGCGGCCTGGCCAGCCCCTGCGTCAGCGGCTGCTGCGCTGGCCGCCAGCCGCCCCCTGAGCGGCCGGCCTAGCCTCGCTGCATGACTGGTCTGCTGCGTGCTCTGGTTCGTGCCGTCCCGGCCCTTGTCCTGGTGGCGCTGCTGCTGACCGGCCAGCCCCTGTCAGCCCTGGCTGTTGATCAGCCCCACAGTTTCGTGGCCGAGGCGGTGCGCGGAGTGGCGCCGGCCGTGGTGCGGATCGACATCGAGCGCACCGTGGCGCGGCAGCCCTTCGATCCGGCCCTGCTGGATCCGTTCCTGCGCGATCTGTTCGGCGACCCCTCCGGCACCATGCGCGAGCGGGGGCAGGGGTCTGGGGTGGTGATCGATGCCGCCAAGGCTCTGGTGCTCACCAATGCCCACGTGGTGGATTCGGTCGACAGCGTGGAGGTGACCCTGGCCGACGGTCGCCAGCTCGACGGCACCGTGGAGGGGATCGATCCGGTGACCGACCTGGCCGTGGTGCGTCTACGCGGTGTGCGCAACCTGCAGGCAGCCCCCCTGGGTGATTCCGAAGCTCTGGAAGTGGGCGACTGGGCTATTGCCCTGGGCAGCCCCTATGGCCTTGAGCGCACCGTGACCCTGGGGATCGTGAGCAGCCTGCACCGCGATATCAACAGCCTGGGTTTCGCGGACAAGCGCCTGGATCTGATCCAGACCGACGCCGCCATCAACCCCGGTAACTCCGGTGGACCGCTGATCGATGCAGCCGGTCAGGTGATCGGCATCAACACCCTGGTGCGCTCCGGTCCAGGGGCGGGCCTCGGCTTCGCCATCCCGATCAACCTGGCCCGCCGGGTGGCCGAGCAGCTGGCCGGTGGCGGTCAGGTGGTGCACCCCTATCTGGGCCTGCAGCTGGTGCCACTCACCGCCCGCCGTGCCCGCGAGAACAACCGCGACCCCGATGCCCTGCTGCAGCTGCCTGAGCGCGATGGCGCCCTGGTGCAGCGGGTGCTGCCCGATAGTCCGGCCGAGCAGGCCGGTCTGCGTCGCGGCGACCTGGTGGTGGCTGCCGGGGAGCAGCCCGTGCGTGATCCCGGGTCCCTGCTGCAGCGGGTGGAGCAGTCCCAGGTGGGCGAGCCCCTGCCCCTCACCGTGGTGCGAGGCAAGCGCGAGCTGAGTCTGTCGATTCGTCCGGCGGCCCTGCCCAGCGCCGCCACCTGAGCTACGGTCGCGGCCCAGAACGGATGGGTGTGGCGATGGCGGATCTGCAGGATCAGATGAAGCAGGCGGTGGCTGCCGCCGCCACCGAGCAGATCCAGAGCGGCATGGTGGTGGGGCTCGGCTCCGGTTCCACGGCGGCGCTGATGATTCAGGCCCTTGGTTCCAGGCTCCGCAGCGGCGAGCTCACCGACATCGTGGGTGTGACCACCTCCTTCCAGGGCGAGGTGCTGGCCGCCGAACTTGGCATCCCCCTGCAGAGTCTCAACGCGGTGGACCGCATCGACCTGGCGATCGATGGCGCCGATGAGGTGGATCCTGCCTTTCAGCTGATCAAGGGCGGCGGTGCCTGCCACGTGCAGGAAAAGCTGGTGGCGGTGCGCGCCGAGCGCTTCGTGGTGGTGGTGGATTCCACCAAGCTCGTGGACACGCTCAATCTCGGCTTCCTGCTGCCAGTGGAGGTGCTGCCTGGCGCCTGGCGCCAGGTGCAGGGTCAGCTGAAGGAGATGGGCGGCGGTGCCCAGCTGCGCATGGCCGTGAAGAAGGCTGGCCCTGTGGTCACCGACCAGGGCAACCTGGTGCTGGATGTGCAATTTGCCGGCGGCATCACCGATCCCGAGCGACTGGAGAAGGACATCAACAACCTGCCCGGGGTGCTTGAGAACGGCCTGTTCGTGAACATCACCGACCAGGTGCTGGTGGGCGAGATCGTGGATGGTGTGGCCGGCGTGCGGGATCTGGTGAAGCGCTAGATCAGGCGCCGCCGCACCGATTCGGCGTGGCTGTGCAGCCCCTCGCTCTCGGCCAGGGTGATCACGGCTGGCCCGGTGGCCTCGAGGGCTGCCCGGTTGAAGCGGATCAGGGAGGTGTGGCGCAGGAAGGTCTCCACGCTCAGGGCCCCGGCGAAGCGGGCCGTGCCGCTGGTGGGGAGGGTGTGATTAGGGCCGGCGAGGTAATCGCCCACCGCCTCCGGTGAGTAAGGCCCCATGAAGATGGCGCCGGCGTGCTGGATGCGATCGGCGAGGGCCTCGGGACTCTCCACCAGCAGTTCCAGGTGCTCCGGTGCGAAGCAGTCGCTGAGGCTGGCGGCCTGCTCGAGGCTCTCGCACAGCACCACCAGGCCCCAGTCGCGCAGGGCGGCGCGGGTGATCTCGGCGCGTGGGTGGCCGGCCAGCTGCTGCTCCAGCGCCGCCGGCATGGCGGCGGCCAGCTCGGCGCTGGTGGTGAGGAGGATGGCGGCGGCGAGGGGATCGTGCTCCGCCTGGGCGAGCAGGTCGGCCGCCACCTGATCGGCCTGGGCTGAATGGTCGGCGATCACCAGCACCTCGCTGGGGCCTGCCAGCGAGTCGATCGCCACCCGGCCGTACACCGCCTTCTTGGCCAGGGTCACGTAGAGGTTGCCCGGACCTGTGATCACATCCACCCGTGGAATCGACTCGGTGCCATAGGCCAGGGCTGCGACTGCCTGGGCGCCGCCCACCCGGTAGATCTCGCGGATGCCCGCCAGGTGCGCTGCGGCCAGCACCGTGGGGTTGGGCTCACCGGTTGGTCCGGGGGGCGTGACCATCACCAGCCGCTCCACCCCGGCCACCTGGGCTGGCACGGCATTCATCAGCACAGTGCTGGGGTAGGCGGCGCGTCCGCCCGGCACATAGAGGCCCGCCCGTTGCACCGGCCGCCAGCGCCGGCCGAGCAGCTCGCCATGGGGCCCCTCCACTGCCAGGTCGGCCGGCCGTTGGCGCCGGTGAAAGTCAAGGATTCGGCGGTGGGCCAGCTCGAGCGCGTCGCGCAGCACCGGATCACAGCTCGCCCAGGCCTCCTCCAGCCTCTCGTTGGGAATGCGCAGCGGATCGGGGCGCACCCCATCGAAGCGTTCAGTGAGGTCGAGCAGGGCCCGATCGCCGCCCTCGGCCACCTGGGCCAGGATCGCGTCCACGCGCTGCGCCGCCTCGGCCATCTGGGCCCCGGCGGTGCGTGCGGCAATCGCCTCAAGCCGAGCTGCCGCCTGATTGACGTTGCCCAGCACAGGGATGGGATGGGCGCCGGCTGGGGGGGCTGCCGGAGAAGTTGCTGAGGCGGCTGCGGGAGAGGCGGTCACAGCGGACGACGCGGCGGGTCGAGAGGGTTCAAGCTAAAGGGCCGGCGTTCGAACTCCGGCCGCTGGCGGGGTAGAGTTTTCGTTTGCCGTGTCGAGCGTCTGACCGCCTGTGGCCAATAACAAGTCGTCGAAGAAGCGCATCCTGATCGCTGAGCGCAACCGGCTGCGCAACCGCACCTACAAGTCGGCGCTGCGCACCCTGATGAAGCGCTGCCTCACCGCTTGCAGCGCTTACAGCCAGGAGCCCGGTGATGCCGCCAAGGAGACCGTCCAGAAGTCGATGAGCGCTGCCTTCAGCAAGATCGACAAGGCGGTGAAGGTGGGCGTGCTGCACCGCAACACCGGCGCCAATCAGAAGTCGCGTCTCAGTGCTGCTGTGAAGAAGGCGATCGAGCCGGCCGCCGCCAAGGCCTGATTCCATCCGCCACCATGGCGGCACTGCAGGCCCGCACACCCGCCGTCAGCGTCCCCAATGGTGGCGACTACCTCGATCCACTCAGACCCGGTCCAGCAGCAGGATTCCCATCCGGCTCCGCTGGTTGATTCTCACTGCCACATCGTGTTCCGCAATTTCGATGCGGACCTCGAGGAGGTGGCCCAGCGATGGCGTGATGCCGGGGTGATGAGCCTGGTTCACGCCTGCGTTGAGCCCTCGGAAATCCCAGCGATTAAGGCCCTGGCCGATCGCTTTCCTGAGCTGCGCTACTCGGTGGGCGTGCACCCGCTGGACACCGAGCACTGGATGCCGGATACCCAGCAGGTGCTGCGCGAGGCGGCGAAGTCCGACCCCCGCGTGGTGGCGATCGGTGAGCTTGGGCTCGATCTGTTTCGTGACACCAACCTCGCCGACCAGCTGGCAGCGCTGCGGCCCCAGCTGGACTTGGCCTGTGAGCTGGATCTTCCGGTGATCATTCACTGCCGTGACGCGGCAGTGCCGATGCTGGCCGAGCTGCGCGAGCGGGCCGAACGGGGAGCCTGTCCGCGGGGGGTGATGCATTGCTGGGGCGGCACGCCCGAGGAGATGGCCGCTTTTCTGGAGCTGGGTTTCTTCATCAGCTTCAGCGGTGTGGTCACCTTCCCCAAGGCTGAGGCCACCCATGCCTGCGCCCGCCAGGTGCCCGCCGATCGCTACCTGGTGGAAACCGACTGCCCGTTTCTGGCTCCCACCGGTCACCGCGGCAAGCGCAATGAGCCGGCGTTCGTGGCTGCCGTGGCCGCCAAGGTGGCCGAGCTGCGTGGCGAGAGCCTTGAGCAGGTGGCCCATACCAGCAGTCGCAACGCAGCGACCCTGTTCGGCCTGCCGGTTCACACTGTATGATGTTTCATTGGCCTGGAAGCGGATCCGCTCCTTGTTGTCGACGCCTGCAGCCCTGAAGCGAGCCCGTTAGGCGAGCCCCCGCGGGCAGCCGTTCCCTTCTGGGGGACGGCTGTTTGTGTGGGCCGCCGTCGTGGCTGGCCCGGCTGCCGGACTGACCGGCCAGTTCTCCTCCAACCCGTTCCTGCAGGTTCACCGCATGAGCAGCGCGATCCAGGTCGCCAAGACCGCCACTTACCTGCCCGATCTGGTGGAGGTGCAGCGGGCGAGCTTCAAATGGTTCCTGGAGAAAGGCCTGATCGAGGAGCTTGAGAGCTTCTCGCCGATCACCGACTACACCGGCAAGCTCGAGCTGCACTTCATCGGCAGTGAGTACCGCCTGAAGCGGCCCCGCCACGATGTTGAAGAGGCCAAGCGCCGCGATGCGACCTTTGCCTCGCAGATGTATGTCACCTGCCGCCTGGTCAACAAGGAGACCGGCGAGATCAAGGAGCAGGAGGTGTTCATCGGCGAACTGCCGCTGATGACAGAGCGGGGCACGTTCATCATCAATGGCGCCGAGCGCGTGATCGTGAATCAGATCGTGCGTTCCCCCGGCGTCTACTTCAAGGACGAGCAGGACAAGAACGGCCGTAAGACTTTCAACGCCAGCCTGATCCCCAACCGCGGTGCCTGGCTGAAGTTCGAGACCGACAAGAACGATCTGCTGCACGTGCGGGTCGACAAGACCCGCAAGATCAACGCCCACGTGCTGATGCGGGCGATCGGCCTGTCGGACAACGACGTGCTCGACAAGCTGCGCCACCCCGAGTACTACCAGAAGTCGATCGAGGCGGCCAACGATGAGGGCATCTCCTCGGAAGATCAGGCCCTGCTTGAGCTCTACAAGAAGCTTCGGCCCGGTGAGCCCCCCTCGGTGAGCGGCGGCCAGAGCCTGCTGCACAGCCGCTTCTTCGACCCCAAGCGCTACGACCTGGGTCGGGTCGGTCGCTACAAGATCAACAAGAAACTGCGTCTCACCATCCCCGATGCGGTGCGCACCCTCACTCCCGAGGACGTGCTCAGCACCATCGACTACCTCATCAACCTGGAGCTCGATGTGGGCGGGGCCAGCCTCGATGACATCGACCACCTGGGCAACCGCCGCGTGCGCTCGGTGGGTGAACTCCTGCAGAACCAGGTGCGCGTGGGCCTGAATCGGCTCGAGCGGATCATCAAGGAACGGATGACCGTGGGCGAAACCGAGTCGCTCACTCCGGCGCAGCTGGTGAACCCCAAGCCCCTGGTGGCGGCGATCAAGGAGTTCTTCGGCTCCAGCCAGCTGAGCCAGTTCATGGATCAGACCAACCCCCTGGCGGAGCTCACCCACAAGCGCCGCATCAGCGCTCTTGGCCCCGGTGGTCTCACCCGCGAGCGGGCCGGCTTCGCCGTGCGCGACATCCACCCCTCCCACTACGGCCGCATCTGCCCGATCGAGACGCCGGAAGGCCCGAACGCCGGTCTGATCGGCTCGCTGGCCACCCACGCCCGGGTCAACGAGTACGGCTTCATCGAAACGCCGTTCTGGAAGGTGGAGAACGGCATCGTGCTCAAGCAGGGCGATCCGATCTACCTCTCCGCCGACCTGGAAGACGAGTGCCGCGTCGCCCCCGGTGACGTGGCCACCGACGCCGACGGCCTCATCACCGCCGAGCTGGTGCCGGTGCGCTACCGCCAGGACTTCGAGAAGGTGCCTCCGGAGCAGGTCGACTACGTGCAGCTCTCACCTGTGCAGGTGATCTCCGTGGCCACCTCGCTGATTCCCTTCCTCGAGCACGACGACGCCAACCGTGCCCTGATGGGTTCGAACATGCAGCGTCAGGCCGTGCCGCTGCTCCGTCCCGAGCGCCCCTTGGTGGGCACCGGCCTGGAAACCCAGGTGGCTCGCGACTCCGGCATGGTGCCGATCACCCGGGTGAATGGCACCGTCACCTTCGTGGATGCCACCGCGATCGTGATCCGCGACGACGAGGGCACAGACCACGCTCACTACCTGCAGAAGTACCAGCGCTCCAACCAGGACACCTGCCTGAACCAACGCCCGATCGTGAAGCAGGGCGACCGGGTGATCGCCGGCCAGGTGCTGGCCAACGGCTCGGCCTGTGAGGGCGGCGAGATCGCCCTGGGTCAGAACGTTCTGATCGCCTACATGCCCTGGGAGGGC
>JBILDP010000119.1:0-6932 GCA_044352535.1 Prochlorococcaceae cyanobacterium | reverse complement strand
AGGATCGCGATGAGCTGTTGCGGCTCGGTGCCATGGAGGCCCGCCATGCCGCCGACTTCGTGGGTTGCGGCCGCAACCTCGGCGTGCGGCCGGATTCCGGGTTGGCGCGTCGGCTGCTCACTCCCCTGCATAACCAGTTCGTGGCGGCGGAGCGCCGCGGTGATCTGGTGAGCTGTCTGGTGATCCAGTGTCTGCTGATCGAGTGTTTCGCAGTGGCCGCCTATCGGCTCTACCTGCCTGTGGCGGATCCCTATGCCGAGCCGATCACGGCCGCGGTGATGGCCGATGAAGCGGAGCACCTCAACTACGGCGAAGCCTGGCTGCGGCCTCGCGATGCCGAGGTGGCGCCAGCCGTGGAGGCCTGCGTGGAGCAGGCGTTGCCGGTGGCTCTTGGGATGGTGCAGATCCTGCGCGACGACCTGCGGGTGATCGGCATCGATCCGGCCGAGCTGATCGCGGAATTCGTGGTGGGCTTCCAGGCTTCCCTCGAGGCGATCGGCTGGCCGGAGTCCAAGGCGCGCCGGTTGCTGACGCGCCTCTCGGCGAAGGCCCTGGCTTAAGCGAGGGCCTCTTCCAGGGTCAGCGGCGGCTGGGGCGCGGTGGGTGGCAGGGCAGTGGCCTGCGTCTCCAGCCAGCTGCGCCCCAGCTTTGGTGTGATGAGGGCGATCTCGGAAGGGCTGGCACTGCGGCCACCGAAACGCAGCTGCAGCCACACGTGCACTGCCGGATCCTCCGTGAGCAGACCCTCCTGGGCATCCTGATTGGCGCTTCCCAGCTCCCCTCCCAGCTTCAGCTCCAGTTGCCGCAGCAGCTCCTGCGGCAGGAACCAGATGGCGCTTGACGGTGTGGCGACATCACCGGTGCGGTTGCGGCGCTCCAGCATCAGTTCGCGCAGCTGGCCGTCGCCGCTGAGTTGGCCGGCGGGGGCCAGCAGCAGCTGGAACCGCGGCGAGTGGCTGGACGGGCCTATGGGGATCGGGGAGGCCATGGCGGCAGCAGGTTGCAACGTTTTGGCAACCACAAGACAGTAAGACAACGATACCGTTATAACGTTCGCTCGTTGGTGATCCGTTCCGCTGCCGATGACTGTCGCTCCCCCCATCTCCGACCACGCCACTGCCGTTGATGCCCAGCAGCGCAAGGGTTTCGGGCCGCGTGTGCGCAAGCTGCACGCCCGCATCGGCAAGGCCCATCACCAGGCCGAGGGCATGGTGTTCTCCAGGGCCCTGTTGGCCGGGGAGGCGTCGCCGCTGCAGCTCGCGGCCCTGATCCGGGCCCTGGCGCCGGCCTATGGGTTCCTGGAGCAGAAGGCGCCGGCCCTGGCTGAGGCCCTGGGTGCCACGGCGATTCCCTGGGCCAGCCTGGCGCGCCACTCCGCCCTGGAGCATGATCTGGCCCGCCTGGCCGCTTTGCCAGCCACGCCCGCTTCCCCTGCGGCGGCCGCGTGGCTGGATCAGCTGCGCGTGCTCGCCGAGCAGGCCCCCCACCGACTGCTGGCCCACGTGTATGTGCGCTATGGCGGCGACCTCTCCGGCGGTCAGCAGCTGGGGGAGCAGGCCCGGGGGGTGCTGGCACGCCATGGGCTGGGCAACCTGGAGTTCTGGGTGTTCGAGCGCCCCACCGGTGAGCTCAAGGCCGCACTGCACGACGGCTTCGAGCAGCTGCAGCTCAGTGATCTCCAGGAGGCCGACCTGCTCGACGAGGCCGAAGCCGCCTTCCACGCCACCCAGCGCCTGCTGGCCGAACTGGCCCAGCTCGCCTGAGCACCTGCCCCTGCCCATTCCGCCCGCTCCCGACCCCGATGATCGCCACCCCCACCGCCCCCACCAGCCCACTTGAGCTGCTGCTCAAATACGACAAGCCGGTGCCTCGCTACACCAGCTACCCCACGGCGGCAGCCTTCACGCCGGCGGTGGGGCCCGACCAGCTGCGGGCCCAGCTGGCCCAGCTCAGCGAGGCGCCCCTGTCGCTCTACGTGCATGTGCCCTTCTGCCGCCACGCCTGCTGGTACTGCGGCTGCAATCGCGTCACCACCCAGCTGGGCTCCAGGGTGGTGGAGCCCTACCTGGCCACCCTGGCAAGGGAGCTGGAGCTGGTGCGTGCTGCCCTGCCGGCACGGCGGCGGCTTGCCCAGCTGCACTGGGGTGGAGGCACCCCCAACTACCTCAATACGGCCGAAACACGCCAGTTGTGGGAGCTGATCGCCCGGCACTTCGACTTCGATCCCAACCTGGAGGCCTCAATCGAGGTGAATCCCGAGTTCCTCAGCCGGGAGGCGGCGATGGAGCTGCGGGCGCTCGGCTTCAATCGCATCAGTTTCGGCATCCAGGACGCCGACCCCGAGGTGCAGCAGGCGGTGAACCGGGTGGTGCCGGCCGAGCAGCTGCGCCGGGTGATGGGCTGGTTGCGGGAGGCGGGGTTCAGCTCGGTGAACGTGGACCTGATCTGCGGCCTGCCGCTGCAGACCCCTGAGCGCTTCGATCGCACTCTGGAGCTGGTGCGGGAGTTGCGTCCCGATCGGATTTCGCTCTTCTCCTTCGCCTACCTGCCGGAGCAGCTGCCTCTGCAGCGCAGGATCGCAGCCGACGACCTGCCCAGCCAGCGCGAGCGACTCACCATGCTGGAGAACGCCAACCGTTTGCTCACCGGCCACGGTTACGACGCCATCGGCATGGACCATTACGCCCTGGCCGGCGACAGCCTGGCCGAGGCGGCGCGCCAGGGCCAGCTGCATCGCAATTTCCAGGGCTACACCACGGGCGGTGAGCTGGATCTGCTGGGGATCGGCCCCACGGCGATCAGCCAGTTTCCCCAGCTCTTTGCCCAGAACCAGCGCGATCTCAAGGTCTGGCGTGCGGCGATCGAGGCCGGCGACCTGCCCGTGGAGCGGGGCCTGGTGGTCGACGACCCGCTGGTGCTGGAGCGGCGTCAGCTGATCAAGGATGTGATGTGCCGCTTTGAGGTCATGTTTGAGCGGGCGCGCTTCACGCAGGAGTGGGCCGAGCTGCAGGAACTGGCCGCCGATGGCCTGGTGGAGCTGAGCTCTGAGCTGGGGCTGGTGACGGCCAGGGTCACCACCCAGGGCCGCTGGCTGATCCGCACGATCGCTGCGGTGTTTGACCCCCAGCAACGCCAGCGGGCGAGCGGGTCCCGCCTGGTGTGAGCCCTCGGTTTGGCACCCCGTTGCGATCGCGGCATAAAAAAAAGCCCGCGGCACTGCCGCGGGCTTGGAACTTGCAAAAAAGGCACGGCCTTACTTCGCGGAGGAAGCGAAGTCGGGATAGGCCTCCATGCCGTGCTCGCCGATGTCGAGACCTTCGATCTCTTCCTGTTCAGTGACCCGAATACCGCCGAAGATGGCGCCAATGATCGACCAGAGAATCCAGGACGTCACGATTGAGAACAAACCAATCGCAACGACCCCAACGACCTGCGAGCCGAGCTGGCCGAAGCCGTGGCCGGTCAACAGACCCTTGTCGGTGTTGAACAGGCCGACAGCAAGGGTGGCCCAGATGCCGCAGGTCCCGTGCACGGAGAAAGCACCCACAGGATCGTCGATCTTGAGGCCGTCGATGAAGGCCACGGAGAACACCACGATCACACCGGCAATGAAGCCAACTACCCAGGCGGCCGGCATCGAGAAGCCGTCGCAACCGGCGGTCACGCCCACCAGGCCGGCAAGGATGCCGTTGATGGTCATGGTGAGGTCGGGTTTGCCACCGGTGAACTGGCTCACCAGGGTGGCTGCAATGCCACCCGCGGCTCCGCCCAGAGTGGTGGTAACTGCGATGTAGGGCACTTCAGGGGCCATCGACAGCCAGGAACCCGGGTTGAACCCATACCAGCCCAGCCAGAGGATCAAGCAGCCCAGGGTGGCGATGGCCAGGTTGTGGCCGGGGATGGCCTGGGGCTTGCCGCCGGCGAACTTGCCGATGCGCGGTCCCAGCAGCATGGCGCCGATCAGACCGGCCCAGGCACCGAAAGAGTGGACCACGGTGGATCCTGCGAAGTCGATGAAGCCCAGCTTGTTGAGCCAGCCCTCACCCACATTCCACTGCCAAGAGCCAGAAATGGGATAAACAATGCCCACCAACACCAGCGAGAAGATCACGAACTCGCCAAACTTGATTCGCTCGGCGACTAGGCCAGAGACGATCGTGGCAGCGGTGCCGGCGAAGGCGGCTTGGAAGAGGAAGTCGACGCTGGGTACCAGCTTGCCCTCCGTCACCATCTCAGGGGTGACAGTGGGATCGAAGAACAGCCCGCCGAATTTTAACCAACCGGGAATCACCCAATCGGCGTTGTACATGATCTTGTAGCCGATGAACCAGTAGGCCGTCACCGCCAGTGCGAAGACGATCAGGTTCTTGGCGAGAATGTTGACGGCGTTTTTCTGGCGGCACATCCCGGCTTCCACCATGGCGAAGCCGGCGTTCATGAAGATCACCAGAGCGGCGCAGATCAACAGGAACATGTTGTTGGCCAGGAAGGCCGGGGTGAGCTCGGGGAGCTCGGCGGCATGGGCCGCCAGGTTGAACACGCCCAGGCCAAACAGGGCGAGGGGCACACAGGCCAGCCAGACAAGCGTGCGGCTGCTGGTTGCACCGCGGATGCTGCGCAGAAGCATCAGGGGCGCTTCAGCGAGGCTCGCCTGCTGGAGACGTTTGCGCCTTGGAGGGGCGGAAGCAATGGTCATGGGCAGTTCAGAAGGACGGCTGCTCAGAGGGGGAGTCCGGGAACTCCCAGCCAGCCGAGAATGCGTGCATTCAGGGGCATCAGATGTTCGATTCGCTACCAAATCTCCCCCTGGTGGTCCCATGACTTGCCCCCGGGTGGATGCGAAGGCCGGCTGGTTCGCAGACACGCCGGGCCAGCCGTGAAGCTTCACAAAGAAACTGGCGCTTTGTTCACTATGAACAATTCTCGGGCGCTAGTAGTGCATTGAGGGTCGTTCTTCGCATCTGGGGAGCACGCAGGTGTTTCCCTGGTCCACCCCGGTGTCCGATCTCTCCCTTGGGGCTTCCCGTGCGACCCCAGCCCCCGCGCGCTCTCTCTTTCTCTCTCTCGACAAAGCGGCGCTCGTTCATCCGTTGCGCAGCGACCCCGACAACCGGTGAGCGCCTATTCCTTCCGGATTCCGCCATGACCACCACCAAACTCCGCTATCGCGGCGTTCCCTACGACGCCAGCCAGCACGAACAGCCCTCCACTGAACCCGTGGAGCACATCTATCGCGGTCAGCATTTCGCGGCGCCGCTCAAACACGAGGTATCGCCTGTGGACCCAGCCGTTGAACTTCACTATCGCGGCCACGCCTATCACCACCGCATGGAGGAGGCCGCTCGCCAGGTGGCCACTCAGTAACGGTTGAGTCGTTGTTGCAGGCCAGGCCGCTCAGGTCATGGGCTGCGGGTGCGATTTGCTGTCGCCAATCCGTAGCCGTGGCTACGACGTTCCCCCGGGCTCTGCGCCTCAATGGCCGGAATTCGGGGTTATTGATGCCAGATCCTGTCGCTGGAACCGTAATCGGGGTCGCCGTCGCAGATCTGGCGCTCGCCCAGGTTGCCTCTGGCTTCCGCCTGATGCCTTGCTCGGTGCTGGGCCTCCTCTGGCTCCAGACGCACTTTGAACGACGGCACTGGGAACCCCTTGCCGCTGGGCAGGTGAGTGTTGATTCCATCTCTTGCCAGAAGCTTTGCTGTGATGCCGAGGCCGCCGGCCTGCGGGTATCCCGTCTGGCGATTTGAAGGGGCAACCTCGCAAGGATGCGGTTGCTACAAAATCGCCGCGTCAACCTGGCTAGACAGGATCCTGATACTCCCTGGTTTGCGTGAAACAGATTCAGGCCGTCATTCGCCCAGAGAAGCTTGATCCGGTTAAGGACGCCCTGGTGGCCATCGGCATCAATGGCATGACCGTGACCCCGGTCCAGGGATTCGGTCGCCAGATGGGCCACACCGAGGTTTATCGCGGCGTGAAGCTGGATGCCAGGCTGCTGCCCAAGGTGATGCTCACCACTGTGGTGTCCGATGGCGCCGCTGACGGCGTGGTGGAAGCGATCAAGACGGCTGCTTACACCGGTGAGATCGGCGACGGCAAGATCATCGTGGCGCCGGTTGAAGCTTCGCTGCGGATCCGGACGGGCGAGACGGGCGACGCCACGCTGGATTGAGCTGCCCCGCCCCCCCTGCTGAGCGCACCCCCCCCCGGCAACCGGCCCATTCAGCCCCCGCTACAGCCGCCGCTGTGGCTCGATCGCACCGAAGCGGGACACGCCCTCGCGCACGTGCTTCAGGGCTGGCAAGCCCGCAGGGATGCCCTGCTGCTGGGATTGCCCAGGGGTGGCGTGGCTGTGGCCGCTGCGGTGGCCGATCAGCTCCAGCTGCAGCTCGCCACCTGGGCTGTGCGCAAATTGACCCACCCCACGGCACCTGAGTACGCCATTGGCGCGCTGGCCCCGCTGGGGGTGGTGCTGTGGGATCAGGAGGCCGTGAGGCGTTTCAGCCTGTCGCCTGACCAGCAGCAGCGCCTGGTGGAGACACAGCTCCTGGAGCTGGAGCGGCGCCAGCAGCTCTACGGCGACCCTTCGGCTGCGAGCCTGCGGGGGCGCCACCTGCTGGTGATCGATGACGGCATCGCCACGGGCCTCACCGTGCGGGCAGCCCTCACATCATTGCGGCGCACCGATCCTGCCTCGCTGGTGCTGGCGGTGCCTGTGGTGGATCACCGCGTGGTGCCGCTGCTGCAGCCTTTGGTGGATGAGCTGGTGGCGCTCGCGGTGGTGGATCACCTACGAGCCGTGGGCGAGTGGTTTGGCCATTTCGAGCAGCTGCGCGACCAGCAGGTGCTCGCCCTGCTGGCCCAGCATGGGCGGATCCGAGCTGATCTCCCGTGACCACGGCGTTGCCCAGTTGGCAGGAGCTGGAGGATTG
>JBILDP010000117.1:0-6966 GCA_044352535.1 Prochlorococcaceae cyanobacterium | reverse complement strand
GTGGCCGCGGCGTTTGAGCAGCTCAACGCCACCCGCCCCACGGCGATCAACCTGCGCTGGGCCCTGGAGCGGGTGAGGGCCAAGGTGCACACGTTGCCACCGGAGCAGCGGGCCGAGGCGGCCAAGGCGGAAGCCGCGGTGATTGCCGACGAAGACGCGGCCATGTGCGAGTCGATCGGTGAGCACGGCTTGAAGCTCCTGCAGGGGCTGGCGACAGCCCGGCCCGCTGAACGCCAGGACCAGCCCCTCAACGTGCTGACCCACTGCAACGCCGGCTGGCTCGCCACGGTGGACTGGGGCACGGCCCTGGCGCCGATCTACAAGGCCCATCGCGCCGGGCTCAACATTCACGTGTGGGTGGATGAGACCCGGCCACGCAACCAGGGAGCCAGCCTCACCGCCTGGGAGCTGGGCCGCGAGGGCGTGCCGCATACGGTGATCGTTGACAACGCCGGCGGCCACCTGATGCAGCACGGCCAGGTGGACGCGGTGATCGTGGGCACCGATCGCACCACACGCTGCGGCGATGTGTGCAACAAGATCGGCACCTACCTCAAAGCCCTGGCCGCCCACGACAACGGCGTGCCCTTCTACGTGGCCCTGCCCGCCTCCACGATCGACTGGACCATCGATGACGGCCTGGCAGAAATCCCGATCGAGGCCCGCAGCGCCACCGAGGTGACCCACATCCAGGGTCGCCTGCAGGAGGGCTCGGCCACCGGGGAGCTGGCCATGGTGCAGCTCACCCCCGACGGCAGCGCTGGCTTCAACCCGGCGTTCGACGTGACACCGGCACGCCTGGTGACGGCCCTGATCACCGAGCGCGGGGTGGCTGAAGCCAGCGAGGAGGGATTGCGCGGGCTTTACGGCAGCGCCATCTGAAGCGACTGGGCCTCGCGCAGGGCCCGGATGCGGTCTTCCAGGGGGGGGTGACTGGCCAGCAGGCCCAGCAGTGCTGAGGGGCCGGCGATCTTGAGGCAGTCGATCGCCGGCCTCCCGCTCGGCTCCAGCAGGCCGGCCGCACTGCCCAGCCGTTCCAGTGCTCCCACCATCGCGTCGGTGCCCACCAGCCGGGCGGCGCCTGCGTCGGCCCGGTATTCCCGATGGCGGGAGAACCCTGCAGTGATCAGGGAGCCGCCCAGGCCCAGCAGCAGCTCCAGGGGTTGCAGCAGCACGGGCGAGGGCGGTCGCGGCCGGCCCTGCTCGTCGCGACCGGAGGGCACCAGCAGCCAGAGCACCCGTGCCAGGAAGAGCACGAAGGCGTTCACGACCCCCTGCAGCAGCGACATCGTGACCATGTCGCCATTGGCCACGTGGCTGAGCTCATGGCCCAGCACCGCCTCCAGCTCGCTGGCGGGCATGCCCGTGAGAATGCCGCTGGAAACCGCCACCAGGGCGCGATCGGCTCCTGGTCCCGTGGCGAAGGCATTGAACTCCCTGCCCGGGTAGATGCCCACCTGCGGCATCGGCAGGCCGGCCTTCTCGGCCAGATCGGTCACCGTGGCCACCAGCCAGCGCGCTTCAGGGCCGGAGCTGCCGTCGACCAGCTCCACCCCCATGGCCTGGATCGCCGACTCGCGCGACCACTGCAGGGCGAGCCATGAGCCCCCTGCTCCCCATGCGAAACAGCTCAGGAGGATGGGGGTGAGGGGCAGCTCGGGGGGCAGCCAGCCGAGGGCGGCGACCAGGCCCAGCAACACGCCGATGGTGGCGACCACCACCAGATTGGTGAGCAGAAACAGGCTCGTACGCAGGGCCATGGCCAACCGGTTGACGATGGGCCCTATCCCTAGCCAGCGCGGCGGGTGCCGGCAGCCCTGCCTGGCCATGTCCGTAGCGTGAGTGCTGATGCGCCGGCCGGCTCGATGACGGATGACGGCTCGATGACGCCCGAGCAGCAGGCCCGGAGCCGGCTCATGGCTGCGGCAGCCCAGCTGCATGCCTCCGGTCTCAACAGCGGTACAGCGGGCAATCTCTCCCTGCGGGTTCCCGGCGGTCTGCTGATCACCCCCAGCTCCCTGCCCTACGACCGGATGGGCCCCGCGGACCTGGTGGCCATCGATTCCCAAGGACAGCCACTCCCCTCGTCCCGCGAGTGTCGGCGAGCTCCTTCCTCAGAGTGGCGCCTGCATGCCGACCTGCTGCACCAGCGCCCCGAGATCGGAGCGGTGGTGCACTGTCACTCGATTCACGCCACGGCACTGGCCTGCCATGGGCGCGGCATCCCGCCCTTTCACTACATGGTGGTGCAGGCTGGCGGACCAGATATCCGCTGCGCCGGCTATGCCACCTTCGGCAGCCAGGAGCTCTCGGATCTGGCGGTGGGGGCACTGGATGGGCGGATGGCCTGTCTGCTGGCCCACCACGGCCAGGTGACCCTCGCTGCCACGCTCGAGCAGGCACTGGCCCTGGCGATCGAAGTGGAATCCCTGGCACAGATGTATCTAACGGCCCTGCAGCTGGGGGAGCCGCCCCTGCTCACGGACGCCGAGATGGGGCGCGTGGCTGGCCAGATGCGGCTGCGCCACTACGGGGCGTTAGGCGCAGGTCTCAGCTAGCTGGGCCGCAGGCTGCAGCCCTAATCCGCAGTCTGGGACCGCACCGCCAGCCCGAATCCCACCGCTGCGAGGGTGAGCAGGGCGGCCAGAGCCGTCCAGCGCGGTAGGCCCAGGCTCACCAGGGCGATGGGCGCGAACGCGGTCACCAGGCCGCCGCCCAGGAAGGGTTCAAACACCAGCTGCTTGAACGAAAACGCCTCCAGGGCGCCGCTGCGGCCGAAGGGATCGGCCATGCGCAGCAGCAGCAGGCCGGTGGCGGTGACGCCCGTGCCCTGGCCGAAGTCGGCGATGGCCCGCTCAAACCAGGCATCGGCAAACAGGCGCGGCGCCAGCCACCAGAACACGGCCAGGTTCCAGGCCAGCCCGACCACGGCCAACACGGTGAACGGCAGCCAGGCCTCCTCCAGCAGCGGCAGGTTGAGGCTCGCCATCGCCGCAGTGATCAGCAGATCCATGGCCAGCGAGCCGAGGCTGTGCTGCAGCGGCGCACTGGCCAGCTGGGGCCTCCCGGCCCGCTGCAGCACCAGCTGCACCAGCAGGCCGCCGATCATCGCCAGGGGAAACAGGGGCACCGCCTTGAGCAGGGGCCAGCCGGCCACCAGCCCCTCCTTGAACAGCACCCCCAATCCCACCGCCGCGCCAACCAGGGCCAGGTTCACGGTGAGGGCATCGATCGTTGGCGAGGGCCCTTGTGGCAACTGGTGTCTCCGGCTGGGATCCTCTTCCCGAGCCTGGAGGTGCGGGCCACCTGGTGTCCCCGTGCTCACCAGCCAGCGGCGACGCCGGCCGATCACCACCAGGGTGCTGCCGATCAGCACGGCCGCCAGAACCCCCACCGTGGCCATGGCCAGGCCGAGGGCCTCGCCGCTGGCCAGGCCGAGCGCCACAAAGCTCGGACCCATGCCGGCGGCGGTGCCGTGACCTCCCTCGAATCCCACCTCGATCAGGCAGGCCATCAATGGATTGGTGCCCAGCAGGGGCTGCAGCACCAGGAGCAGGGCCAGGCCGCCTACCAGGTACTGGCCGAAGCCCAGCACCATGCCGAAGGCCACCTGGCTGGCGCTGCGTTGCCACAGCTGGCGTGGACTGGGCAGGGTCTGGCCCAGAAACAGGGTGGCGAACACCAGGGAGATCAGCACCCCCGGCGTCTGGCTCCACACCTGATACACCCGCTCCGGAAACAGCTGCAGGGGGCTGAAGGGGCCGATCGCCAGGCCCAGCAGCCCGGCGATCAGGGCCTCCGGCAGACCCAGACGCTGCAGCAGTCGCAGGCGCTGGCGCAGCGCGGTGGCCAGCAGCAGCAGCAGGCTCAGGGCCGCGAAGGCCAGCAGCACGTCGAAGAGTTTCATTCCCGGCCTGCTCCCAGCAGCAGGGCGAGTGTGCTCCACAGCAGGGTGAGTGCCAGGCACACCCCGGCCCACACCGGCAGTCCCCAGCTGTGCAGCGCCAGCGGTGCCGCCACCGTGACCACACCGCCGGCGAGCACCGGTTGCAGCACCAGTTGCTTCATGGAAAAGGCAGGAATCGCCTCGCTGCGGCCGTCGGGGTCGGCCATGCCCAGCAGCAGCAGGCCGCTGGCGGCCACGCCGGTGGCCTGGCCGAATTCGATCACGGCCCGCTCAAACCAGCCCTTCGGCAGGATCCGGGGCGCGAGCAGCAGCACCACCAGCAGATTCCAGGCCAGGCCAAAGCCGCTGAGCACCAGTAGCGGCAGCCAGTTGCTCTGCAGCAGGGGCAGGTTCAGCCCGGCAGTGGCCGCCGCGATCAACAGATCGGTGGCCAGCGCGCCCATGCCGCTCTGCAGGGCCGGCTCAGCAAGCTGAACCTGGCCGCTGCGCTCCAGCACCAGCCTCACCAGCAGCGAGCCGCCCAGGGCCAGCGGATACACCGGCAGGGCATCGATCACGGTGCGGAGCACCCCGCCACTGGGTTCGGCCAGGCGCTCCAGGGCCGCGAGCAACACCACGCCGATGCCCACGGCGATGCCCACCAGGGCGAGGTTGGTTGCCAGCTGCCGCAGGTGCTGGTGCCAGGCTGGGCCCGCTGTCGCCAGCGCCGCTGGCGTTGCCGCTGGCGCCGCCTCGGGCAAGACACACAGCGGGCCTCCGGCTTCAGCCGCCAGCAGCCAGCCCCGCCCCTGGGCCAGCACCACCAGCAGGCCGCCCACCACGGTGGAGCTGAGCAGCCCCACCGTGGCCATGGCCAGGCCCAGGTCGGTGCCGCCGGTAAAGCCCAGATCGGCGTAGATCGGCCCCATCACAGCGGCGCTGCCGTGGCCGCCCTCGAAGCCCACCTCGATCAGGCAGGCCATCAGCGGGTCAGCCCCCAGCCAGGGGCCCAGCACCAGCAGCACGGCCAGGGCGCCCACCAGGTACTGGCCGAAGCCCAGGGTCAGCCCCAGCAGTGTCTGGGCCGCGGCGGGCTTCCACAGGCGAGCCAGATCCGGCAGGGGCCGGCCCAGCATCAAGGTGCCAAACACAAAGGTGAGCAGCACCATCGGCAGCCTGGCCCAGAGGGACTCCACCGGTGCCGGCAGCAGCGGCCAGGGGCCAAAGGGGCCCAGCAGCAGCCCCAGCACGCCGGCCACCAGCGCCGCCGGCAGGCCGATCCGCTGCAGCCCGAGCGCCGGCCCGATCGCCCTTCCCAGCGCCACGAGGCCCCCCAGCACGGCCAGCGCCAGGGCCAGCAGCAGCGGACCGTGCAGGGTGTTCACAGGGCGAAGTGCCGCCTGAAGAAGGCCTCGGTGGTCTCCAGCACCTGGATCTGGGTGGCACTGCTGCGGAAGCCGTGGCCTTCGCCTGCAAAGCGGTGCACCTCCACCGGGATGCCGCCTGCCTCCAGTGCCGCCGCCATGCGGTCGGTCTGCTCCGGTGGCACCACCCGGTCGTCGAGGCCCTGGAAAAAGATCACCGGGCAGCGGATCAGATCGGCGTGGGCCAGGGGCGAGCGGGCTTCATAACGGTCGCGGGCCTCGGGCCAGGGGCCGATCAGGCTGTCGAGATAGCGGGCTTCAAAGCGATGGGTTTCACTGGCCAGAGCGCTCGGGTCGGTGACGCCGTAGCGGCTCGCGCCGGCGCGAAACACATCCGTGAAGCAGAGGGCGGCCAGGGCGGTGAAGCCGCCGGCACTGCCGCCTTCGATGGCGATTCGCTCGCCGCTGGCCTTCTCTGCTGCCACCAGGGCCAGGGCGGCGGCGGCGCAGTCGGCCACATCCACGATGCCCCACTGGCCATCGAGCCGCTCGCGGTAGGCCCGCCCGAAGCCGGTGGAGCCGCCGTAGTTCACATCCACCACGCCCCAGCCCCGGCTTGTCCAGAACTGAATGGCCAGGTTCAGGCCCCGCTGCGCCATGCTCGTCGGACCGCCGTGTCCCCGCACCAGCAGGGGAGCCTGGGGGTGGGAGCCGCCAGCCGGCGGGTAAAACCAGGCATGGGTGCGTGCGCCGCCGTGGCCGGCGAACCAGAGCGGTTCTGGCTCACTGATGGCCTCCAGGGGGAGGGGGCAGGGGGCCACGGGTGTGTGCTGCCATGTGCCCGAGGCCAGGTCCAGCTCCAGCAGCCCTTGGGGGGTTGTGGGGTTGCTGGCGATCGCCACTAGCTTTCCCGCCTCGGCACTGAGCCCGGCCAGGTCGTCGAAGGGCTGTTCCAGGGGCTGCCAGGCCGCGGTGGAGCCCACCACGGCAGGGGCCAGGTTCACCCGGCCCAGCTGCCAGGCACCGCCCCGGCAGGCGGCGGCCCAGAGCGCCTGGCCATCCCAGGCCGTGGTGGCCATGCCGGCCACCCACTGGGGCATGGCGAACTCGGCCTCCAGTGGCAGCAGGGCCTGCCACTGGCCCTGGCTCGTGTCGAGCCGCTGCAGGTTCCACCAGCCGCTGGCATCGCTGGCCACCACCAGCTCAGTGGGGCCGATCCAGAGCGGCTGGAACACTGAGATGGCGTCGGCATCGTCGGGGCCGGATCCCGCCACCGGGCGGGCCCCCTCCAGGGCGCCGGCGTCATTCACGTGTGCCAGCCACAGTTGGCTGCGCTCCCAGGGCATGCAGGGTTGCTGCCACTCCACCCAGGCCAGCTGCCGGCCATCGGGGCTGAGGCTGGGATAGCCGCAGAAATCGGCCGGTTGGTGCAGGAGCTGCGGCTCGCCCCCGGTCAGGGGCACTGCCACCAGCTGGTCGCGCAGTTGATGGCGGACCACGGCCTCCTGCACGCCGATCCAGCGCCCGCGGCTGCGGTCGATCAGGCCGCAGCCGAAGGCACGCTCGCCGGGCGCGGTGAGCCGGTGAGGCTCCTCCAGGGACCTGCCGCTGCAGGAATCGAGGCGCAGATGCCAGAGGCAGCGGTCGCCGTCGTGCACCCAAACCACATCGCCGCCGCTGATGGCGTAGGCGCCGCCGCCGTATTCATGCACCCGG
>JBILDP010000116.1:0-6968 GCA_044352535.1 Prochlorococcaceae cyanobacterium | reverse complement strand
ATCCAGCGCACCGTGTGCTGGCAGCGGTTGAGCCAGCTGCACACCTGCCTGCCTGGCCGCTACCGCGACCCCGACTACCTCTGCGCCGTGCTGAAGCGCGATCTGGC
The DNA here is from genome assembly GCA_044352535.1 of Prochlorococcaceae cyanobacterium. Lineage (GTDB taxonomy): Bacteria > Cyanobacteriota > Cyanobacteriia > PCC-6307 > Cyanobiaceae > NIES-981. The sequence continues at coordinate 6,861 of JBILDP010000116.1, read as the reverse complement.
CTGACGGTCTGACTGACAAGGGCGTGCACAAGCGAAGCGACAGCAGCAGGTGAGCGACCGCAACAGCACCCCACCCCGCTCCCTCTCCGAGCCGTTCCTGCGTCGGCCCGTGCTCACCCTGGTGGTGAGTCTGCTGGTGCTGCTGGCCGGCCTGGTGAGCCTGCCGCAGCTGCAGGTGGAAAACCTGCCGCCGATCGCCCCGAGCCGGGTCACGGTGCGGGCCAACTACCCGGGTGCCAGTCCGGAGGTGGTTGAGCAGGGCGTCACGGCGCTGCTGGAAAAGCAGTTGAACGGGCTGGAGCGGCTCGACGCGATCCGTTCGGTGAGCTCGGCCAACGGCAGCGCGATCACCCTCAGCTTCGAGGGCGGCAACCCGGAGCTCAACCAGATCAACGTGCAGAACGAAGTGGCCGTGGTGGCGCGCCAGCTGCCGGCACCGGTGGCCCGCTTCGGCGTGCAGGTGCGGCGCAGCTCCGACGACCTGCTGATGGTGCTGAGCTTCAGCGCCGACCGCGACACCTACAGCGACACCTTCCTCAGCGGCTGGGTGGACCAGGTGGTGCGCGACCGGCTGCAGCGGGTGCCGGGCGTGGGCAGCGTGAGTCTCTCGGGCGGCAACGCCCTGGCTTTCCGGCTCTGGCTGGATCCGTTGCGGCTGGAGGAGCGAGGTCTCACCATCGCGGCGGTGCGGCAGGCCCTGCAGCAGCAGAACGTGCTGGCAGCCCTCGGCCAGGCCGGCGATGCACCGGCGCCCCCCGGCCAGGACATCACCCTGCCACTGCGCATGGAGGGGCGACTGCGCAGCCCTGAAGATTTCAACGATCTGGTGGTGGCCCGCAGCCCCGGCGGTGGCGTGATCCTGCTGAGCGACGTAGGGCGGGTGGAGCTGGGCGCCGAGACCTACGACACGATCGCCACCAATCTCCAGGGCCGCGCCGTGGTGGCCGTGGTGGTGAACCAGCGCGACGGCAGCAACGCCATCGCCGTGAGCGAGGCGGTGAACCGCGCCCTCGAGGAGCTGGCCCCCAGCTACCCGCCAGGAATCGAGCAGCAGCTGATCGTGGATGAGGCCGACTTCGTGCGTGGCAGCATTGAGGCCACCAGCGCCAGCCTGCGCGATGCCGTGCTGCTGGTGGTGGTGGTGCTGCTGCTGGGGCTGGGCAACAGCCGGCTGGCCCTGATCACCGCCGCAGCGGTGCCGGTGGCCCTGGTGGGCTCCCTCAGCGTGTTGCAGCTGGCGGGCCAGTCGCTCAACACCCTCACCCTGTTTGGGATGGTGCTGGCCTCGGGCCTGGTGGTCGACGACGCCATCGTGGTGAGCGAGGACATTGGCCGGCGACTGGAGGAGGGCACGCCGCCGCTGCAGGCGGCCCGCGAGGCGATGGCCGAGCTGGGCGGCGCCGTGGTGGCCACCTCGCTGGTGCTGATTGCCGTGTTTGTGCCGGTGCTGGGCCTGGGCGGCAGCGTGGGCCGGCTCTACGGCCCGATCGCGGTCACGATCAGCGCCGCCATCACCTTCTCCACCCTCAACGCCCTCAGCTTCACGCCGGTGGCGGCCAGCCGGCTGCTGCAGCCGCAGCGCCGGGAACCGCCCTGGCTGCTGCGCTTGATCGATCCGCCCCGCCGTTGGCTCGAAGCCCTGGAGGGCCCCTACAGCCGCTGGCTGGAGCGCTGCCTGGCGATGCGCCGGCGGGTGCTGGCCCTGCTGCTGGCCGGCCTGGTGCTCACCGGCCTCGGGCTGCAGCACCTGCCCAAGGCCTTTATCCCCCAGGAGGACAACGGCCAGCTGCGCGGCGTGGTGATCCTGCCCGACGGCCTGGGCCTGCAGCAGACCCAGGCGGTGCTCGAGCAGGTGCGCCAGGTGATGGTGCGCGAACCGCTGATCACCCGCGCCAACTTCTATGCCGGCCGCTCCTTCGGCGACAGCAGCCCCAACAAGGGCAATTTCTTCGTGCGGTTGGCCCCAATCGAGCAGCGCCGCGGCCCCGACGCCAGCACCCGAGCCGTAGCCGAGCGTCTCAACGCCACCCTGCGCCGCAGCGTGAAGGGGGCCGTGGTGCAGCTCAGCGAGGCACCCTCGGTGCGGGGCTTCAGCGCCGAGGGCGGGCTGGAGCTGGAGCTGCTCGACACCAGCGCCGGCCAGCTGAGCCTGGGGGCCTTCGAGCAGCAGGCCCAGGCCTTCATCCGCGCCGCCACGGCCACCGGGGCGTTTGAGCGGGTGTCGACCCGTTTTTCAGCCGGCGCACCCCAGCTGCAGCTGATTCCCGACCGCCTGCAGCTGGCCTCACTGGGGGTGGATCTGGCCACCGTGGTCGACACCATCGGCGCCAGCTTCGGCAGCGACTACGTGAACGACAGCTTCGAGAGCGACCAGGTGCGCAAGGTGATCGTGCAGCTCGATGGCGCCGCCCGCCGCAGCGCCGACGACCTGCTCGCCCTGCAGGTGCCCAGCCGCGACGGGCGGTTGATCCCGCTGGCCCAGCTGGTGCAGCTCGAGGAGGGCAGCGGCCCCACCAGCATCAACCACACCCGCCTGGTGCGCTCGATCAGCATCCGCGCCCTACCCAGAGCGGGGGTGAGCAGCAGCCAGGCGATGGCGATCCTGGAGCGGGTGCAGCGCGAGCAGGGCAGCCCCGGCACCGAACTGGAGTGGGCCGGCCTGGCCCGCGAGGAGGCCCGCGCCGGCAACAGCAACGTGCGCGTGTTTGTGCTGGGCGTGGTGGTGATGCTGCTGGTGCTGGCGGCGCTCTACGACAACTTCATCGATCCCTTCATCATCCTGGTGACCGTGCCACTGGCCCTGCTGGGAGCGGTGGTGGGGCTTTTGCTGCGCGGCCTGCCGCTCGATGTGTATGGCCAGATGGGCCTGCTGGTGCTGGTGAGCCTGGCCGCCAAGAACGGCATCCTGATCGTGGAGTTCGCCAACCAGCGCCTGGCCGAGGGCCTCGATCTCGACGCGGCGATCCGCGAGGCCGCCCGCACCCGCCTGCGGCCGATCTTGCTCACCGCGATCTCTTCACTGGCGGGCTTCCTGCCACTGCTACTGGCCAGCGGCTTCGGCTCCGGCAGCCGCATCAGCATCGGCACCGTGGTGTTCAGCGGCCTGCTGGCTGCCACGGTGCTCAGCCTGTTCGTGGTGCCGGTGGTGTATCGGATCGTCAAGGGTTGGGAGCGTCGTCGTGCTGACGGGCCTCCTTCAGCATCAGCCGGCTGATCAGCAGGCCCATCACCACGGTCACGTAAAGGGTGCCGATCACCGCCACCGACACGCTGGCCATCTGGGCCAGGGGCGTTCTGGGCACCACATCGCCATAGCCCGTGGTGGTGAGCGTCACGAAAGCGAAGTAGTTGAGCCGCACGAAATCGAGGCCCCACACGGCCATGATCGAGTTGTTGCCCGGGGGTTGGATCTGCACGCCGCTGAAGCTGCCGGGCTGGATCGTTTCGAGGGCGCAGAACAACAGGCCCGCCGACAGGCCCAGCATCAGATAACCGGCCAGCGCCCCGCTCAGCACCAGGCCGTTCACCCTCCGCTCGCTGCCCAGCAGCCCGATCAGACGAATGGCACTCCAGCCGCTGAAGACCGCCCACAGCACGATCACCGGAATGCCGGTGCTGCGCATCGCCACCGGGGTCAACGACCACAGCAGCCACACCACCAGCGCAGCCACGCCCAGCAGGCGGTAAAGCCGCCGCGGCCACACACCCACCCGGGCCTGGGCCGGAGGCCGTCCCAGGCCGCGGATCAGCACCACGCCGAACAGGACATAGCCGATCGAGGCCAGACGGCTCCAGGGGAAGGGCAACGCCATGCAGGCCATCAGCACCATGCAGATCGCCAGCAGGCGGCGGTAGAGGCGGTGATGGCGGAGCTCGCTGACGTGCTGGTGGCTGACGTGCTGGTGGCCGGACATAGGCGCGGGCGGCATCGCTGCAACATCAGAGTGCGCCCATGATTGGGTCCAGCGGCCCCGGCGTCGATGGAGAGCATCCCCAGCCGGCAGCTGCTGCGGCGCGAATTCGACGCAGAGGCCCGCTGCGACCAGGAGTTCCTGGTGCAGAGCGTGGCGGCCACGCTGATCTCCAGCCTGGGGCTGCTGGCCAACAGCACTGCCGTAGTGATCGGGGCGATGCTGGTGGCCCCCTGGATCCTGCCGCTGCGTGCCGCGGCCTACGCCATCCTGCGGGGCCACCTGGCGCTGGTGGGGCGGGCCCTGCTCACCCTGGCCATCGGAGCAGTGAGCACGTTTGCACTGGCGGCCCTGCTGGGCCGGCTGGTGGGGCTGCCGATCTTCGGCAGCGAGGTGATCGCGCGCACCAGCCCCAACCTGCTGGATCTGGGCATTGCCCTGGTGGCGGGCGCCATCGCGGCCTACGCCAAGGTGCGGCGCAAGGCGGTGTCGGCCCTGGCGGGCACCGCGATCGCCGTGGCCCTGGTGCCACCGGTATGCAGCAGCGGGCTGCTGGCCGCCGCCGGGCAGTGGCCGCTGGCGGGTGGAGCCGCCCTCCTGTTCCTCACCAACCTGCTGGGCATCCTCTCGGGCGCCCTGATCACCCTTGGACTGAGCCGGCCGGAACTGGCGGTGGGCTGGCGGCGCCGGCGCCTCAGCCTCGGCAGCCTGGTGCTCACCTCGCTGCTGTTGCTGCCCCTGAGCGGCAGCTTCCTCAACCTGCTGCGCCAGGCGCGCCGCACGGCGGTGCAGGAGCAGGTGGAGCAGGCGATCGACACCAGCCTGCGCAAGGAAACGATCACCCTCGGGCAGAACGCCGACCTGGTGGGGATCCGCATCGACTGGGCCCAGAACCCGCCCCTGATCCGGGCGATGGTGCGGGTGAGCCGGCCCGACCTGCCCACCCCCAGGCAGGTGGAGGCGGTGCAGAGCTTCATCAACAGCCGCCAGCCGATTCGCTTTCGCCTGCTGGTGCAGCGCAGCCTGGTGGATGTGGTGGGTCCGCCGTCGGCTCCCAATCCACCGGATCCAGCCCTGCCCCTGACACAGCCTGCGCCGCTGGCACCTCAGGGCCTGCAGGCCCCCCAGCCGCCCGAATCAGGCCTTCCAGCAGCGCCAGCGTGGCCTGGAGATCCTGGTTCGGCCCAACCGCCACCACCCAGCCCCGCTCCTGCTCGCTGAGTGGCTCCAGCGTGCGCTGCTGGTGCTCGAGCACGGCCAGATCGGCATCGGAGGGATCGTGGCCCAGGCCCCGCCGTGCCTGAATGCGCTGGCGCAGCAGCTCCACAGGAGCGTGGCAATCCAGGATCAGCAGGGGCACCCCGGCTTCTGCGGCCACGGCCTCCATCCGCCGGCGATGGCTGCGGCGTAGGAAGGTGGCATCCACGATCACCGAATATCCAGCCTCCAGCACCGCCGCCGCCTGGGCCGGCAGCCGCTGGTCGAACAGCTCCTCGCTCACCGCCGGGGCGTAGAGATCACCGTGGCGGGCCGGCGCGAGGGCCTCGCCCCACAGGCCGAACAGGCGCTTGCGCTCCACATCCGAGCGGATCCGGATCGCCTGCAGGGGTTCGATCAGTCCGGCACTGTGGTGCGACTTGCCGGCTCCCGAGAGGCCATGGCAGAGCAGCAGCAGCCGGGGCCTGCGCTGGCCGATCACACCGGCCAGCTGCACATAGGCCCGCACCAGCTCGCTCTGGCGGCCGAGGGCCGCCACCTTGGCCCGCACCAGGGCGCGGTAGTTGCTGTACCAGCGCCAGAGCGCCAGGCCGTCATAGTCGCCGCTCCGCTCCAGCCAGCGGTTGAGCAGTCGCACCGCCTGGCCGGGGTAGCCGCGCTCCTGGAGATCCATCACCAGGAAGGCCAGGTCGCTGATCACATCGATCCAGCGCAGGGCCGGGCTGAATTCGAGGCAGTCGAAGGGCAGGATCTGCCCCGCGTGCAGCACCAGATTGCCCAGGTGAAGATCGCCATGGCACTCGCGCACCCGGCCCGCCGCCAGCCGCTCGGCAAAACGGCGTTCCAGCCGGCCAAACTCCTGCTCGGCCCAGCGCTGCAGCTCCCGAATGTCGGCCTGCAGCCCGGTGTCAGTCTGCAGCCCGGTGTCAGTCTGCGGCGGGCTGAGCAGGGTGCGGAAATTGGCCTGCACCGGCGCCCGCACCGCAACCGGACTACCAAAGCCCGGCCCGGCTGAGCCGGTCCCGGGCATTGCCACCGCGGCCTGGGCATGAAAGCGGGCCAGCTGGTCGGCGAAGGTGTCGATCTGCTCACCGCTGATCGCGCCGCGCGCCAGGGCCGCCGGCAGCAGGTCGGCCTGGTCGAACTGGCGCATCTGCACGGCGTAGTCGAGGGCTGCCTCTTCACCGCCCATGCGGGGATCCATCGCCTGGCCCGTCACCGGCAGCACCGCCAGATAGAGATCGCTGCCGAAACGCCGGTTGAGCCTGAGCTCTTCGCTGCAGAAGTGGTGGCGACGCTCGAGGCTGGTGAAATCGAGAAAACCCAGATTCACCGGCTTTTTGAGCTTGTAGGCAAACGGCCCCGTGAGAATCACCCAGGAGATGTGGGTCTCCAGCAGGCGGATCTCCTCCACCCGGTGGCTGTAGGCCTCGGCCCGCAGCAACCCGCGGATCAGGGGGGGCAGGCCTGGGTGGCTGGCCATGGGCTGCATTCCCCTGCCCCAAATCCTGATGCCATCCTTACCCTTGAGGCATGGACAGCACCACCGTTTGAGCCACACGCATGTACGGCCTGGTGAATCAAGCCATCCGCGACATGATTCGCGTGAACCATGGCCAGGACGCGTGGGATCGGGTGAGACAGCGGGCTGAGGTGCCCGTTGAGCAGTTTGAGGGGATGGAGCCCTACCCCGACGACCTCACCCATCGGCTGGTGATGGCGGCCAGCGTGG
>JBILDP010000010.1:0-22792 GCA_044352535.1 Prochlorococcaceae cyanobacterium | reverse complement strand
CCGCGCCGCCGAGAAGTTCGACCACGAGAAGGGCTACAAGTTCTCCACCTACGCCACCTGGTGGATCCGCCAGGCAATCACCCGCGCCATCGCTGACCAGTCGCGAACCATTCGCCTGCCGGTGCACCTCTACGAGACCATCTCGCGAATCAAGAAGACCACCAAGACCCTCTCCCAGGAGTTCGGCCGCAAGCCCACCGAGGAGGAGATCGCCGAATCGATGGAAATGACCATCGAGAAGCTGCGCTTCATCGCCAAGAGCGCCCAGCTGCCGATCTCCCTGGAAACGCCGATTGGCAAGGAAGAAGACTCCCGCCTGGGTGACTTCATCGAAGCTGACATCGAGAATCCCGAGCAGGACGTGGCCAAGAACCTGCTGCGGGAAGACCTCGAGGGCGTGCTGGCAACCCTCAGCCCGCGCGAGCGCGACGTGCTGCGCCTGCGTTACGGCCTCGACGACGGCCGCATGAAGACCCTGGAGGAGATCGGTCAGATCTTCGATGTGACCCGCGAGCGCATCCGCCAGATCGAGGCCAAGGCCCTGCGCAAGCTGCGCCACCCCAACCGCAACGGCGTGCTCAAGGAGTACATCAAGTGAGTGAGGGTCTGGCGGCCCTGCGTGGGCTGCGCAGCGCTCCGGCACTCGATGCCGGGGCCCGTGCAGCCCTGCGGGCCGAACTGGAGCCGCTGCTGGCACGCTGCGACTGGTTCACGGTGGGAGTGATGGCTCCCTCCGCTCACGCGGCGGTCTCCTGCCTGCGGGCCCTTGAAGCGGCCCTGGGCTGGAGTGCCCTGGACCTGGATCCAGCCTGCGAAGCCCTGGAGGCGATCGAGGGACCGGTGTTCCTCAAAGGCAACCAGACCAGCCGCCGCTTCCTGGTGCGCCGGGAAGGCGGCCTGGGGGAAGGGTTGCTGATCACCGGCCACAGCCCGGCCGATCCTGACGTGGAAGACACCTGGGGCCCATTGCCCCTGGATTTCTTCGGCCCGTAATCTGGGCGGCTGTGATTCGCCTCTGATGGCCCACCCCCTGCGCATCGCCTCCCGCCGCAGCCAGCTGGCCATGGTGCAGACCCATTGGGTGCGGGATGAGCTGGCCAAGGCCCACCCCGGCCTGGAGATCAGTATCGAGGCGATGGCCACCCAGGGCGACAAGATCCTGGATGTGGCCCTGGCCAAGATCGGCGACAAGGGCCTGTTCACCAAGGAACTGGAGGCCCAGATGCTGGTGGACCGGGCCGACATCGCCGTCCACAGCCTCAAGGACCTGCCCACCAACCTGCCCGAGGGACTGTTGCTGGGCTGCATCACCGAGCGGGAAGACCCGGCCGATGCCCTGGTGGTGCACGCCAAACACCAGGACAAGACCCTGGCCACCCTGCCGGAGGGCGCGGTGGTGGGCACCAGCTCCCTGCGGCGCCTGGCCCAGCTGCGCCACCACTTCCCCCATCTGGTGTTCAAGGATGTGCGCGGCAATGTGATCACCCGCCTGGAGAAACTCGATGCCGGGGAGTACGACTGCCTGATCCTGGCCGCCGCCGGCCTGGGCCGCCTGGGCCTGGGGGATCGCATCCACGAGCTGATCGATCCCTCCATCTCCCTGCATGCGGTGGGCCAGGGGGCCCTGGGCATCGAGTGCCGCGACGGCGATGCCGCCGTGCTGGAGCAGATCAAGGTGCTGGAGCACACCCCCACCGCCCGCCGCTGCCTGGCCGAGCGCGCCTTCCTGCGCGAGCTGGAGGGGGGCTGCCAGGTGCCGATCGGCGTGAACAGCCGCTTCGAGGGTGAGGGCAATGGAGCCGAGTTGGTGCTCACCGGCATGGTGGCCAGCCTCGATGGCGTGCGCCTGATCCGCGACGAGGCCCGCGGCCCGCAATCCGATCCGGAGGCGATCGGCATCGCCCTGGCCCGCACCCTGCGCGCACAGGGGGCTGGGGAGATCCTGGAGGAGATCTTTGCCAGCGTCCGCCCCGAGGCCTGAGGTCGGCGCCACCCCCTTCCAGTGGGGGTTACTCGCCTGGGCCGCCCTGGTGGGCGTGAGCACCGGGCTGGCCGTGGTGGCCTTTCACGAGCTGGTGGGACTGATCAACAGCGGTCTGTTCGGTCCGGGGGTGGAGGCCCTGCTCTCGATCGGCGGCAACAACCCTCTGCAGGCCGACCAGCTCACGGTTGTGGCACCGCCACCGCCGCCGCCGGTGGACGAGAGCACGCCGCTCAGTGCGCTGCTGCGCATCGGTCTGGGGGGCCTGGGCTATCTGCCGCCGCCGCCGGTGGTGGCCGAGCCGCCCGCGCTGCCCTCCCCGGCGCTGCCCGACTGGTTGCAGCTCTGGCCGGTGCTGGTGGTGCCCACCCTGGGCGGTCTGGCGGTGGGTGTGTTGCGCCGCTACGGACCGGAGCTCGGGCCAGGCCTGCCCAGCCTGATGGCCATGGCCGATGGCTCGGCCCCGGCGGCCCCGCGCCTGCCCTGGCTGCGGCTGATCAGCGCCTCCCTCAGCCTGGGCAGCGGCGCCTCCCTGGGACCGGAGGGTCCGAGCGTGGAGAGCGGCGGCAACCTCGGCCTATGGCTGGCCCAGCGGGGCCGCCTGCCGCCCCAGAGCCAGAAGGCCCTGGTGGCCGCCGGGGTGGCGGCCGGACTGGCGGCGGGCTTCAAGGCGCCGATCGCCGGCGTGTTCTTTGCCTTTGAAGGGAGCTACAGCGCCATCCAGGGGCGCCCCAGCCTGCGGGCCGTGCTGGTGGCCTCGGTGGCCTCAGCGCTGGTGACCCAGTTGCTGCTGGGCGATGAACCGATCCTGCGGCTGCCGGCCTATGCGGTGCGCTCCCCCCTGGAGCTGCCGCTGTACCTGGGGCTGGGGGTGCTGGCCAGCGGCATGTCCTGGCTGCTTCTGCAGACCCTCGCCCTGGGCCGGAGTGCAGGGCTGCAGCGCTGGCTGCGGGCCCTGCCCCCCGGCCTGGCCACCGCCGCTGGGGGGCTGACCGTGGGGCTGATGGCACTCGCCTTTCCCCAGGTGCTGGGGGTGGGCTACGACACGATTGAGGCCCTGCTGGGGGTGGACGGGGGCATTCCCGTGCTGGCCCTGCTGCTGCTGCTGGGGGCCAAGCTGCTGGCCACCGGCATCAGTAATGCCTCAGGCTTTGTGGGGGGCGGCTTCGCACCCGCCCTGGTGCTGGGGGCGGTGCTCGGCAACTGCTATGGCCAGTTGCTGGGAAGCGGCGGCCTGCAGCTGCCGGTGGCGGAACCACCGGCCTACGCGATGGTGGGCATGGCCGCCGTGCTGGCCGGCAGCGCCCGGGCGCCGCTCACCGCCCTGCTGCTCCTGTTCGAGCTCACCCGTGACATCCGCATCGTGCTGCCGCTGATGGCCGCCGCGGGCCTGAGCGCCGCCCTGGTGGAGCGCTGGCAGGGCCTCAGTGATCCCGGCCTGCTGGGTCCGGACATCACGGAGGAGCGCCGCCGCCGCCAGCTGGCCGCCGTGCCGGTGGGCGATGCCCTGGAGCCCGAGGCACCGCTGGTGCTGCCCCGGGAGCTGCCGGCGATCGCGGCGCTGGAGCAGCTGGTGGCGGCCCAGGGCCATTGCCTGCTGGTGAGCGAGGGCGATCAGGTGGTGGGACTGGTGACCCTGCCCGACCTGCAACGCGCCCTCACCGCTGCCAGCGACGAGGACACCCTTGCCAACAGCCCGAATCCACCGCCCCTGGCCCTTGGGGAGTGCCAGCGCTCCGAGCTGGTGTGGCTGCCGCTGCAGGCGTCCCTGGCCCAGCTGGAGGACCAGCTGCGGCCCAGCGGCCTGCGCCAGCTGCCCATCTTCGAACTGGGAACGGGGTCGGTGCTGCCGGTGGGCCTGCCACGCCTGGGCCTGCCCCTCGAGAGCCTGCGGGGCGTGGCCAGCCGGGATGGGCTGGCCAGGGCACTGGCCTCCCGGCTGATTCCTTCACTGACGGATCCCCTGGCCGCCGGTCAGCAGGCCTGATCCACCTGAATCGCGGAGAAGTGGCTGGGCTGGAGGGAGCTGGCCACCGGATCGGCCTGCTGGAGCCGCTGCACGATCCGCTCCAGATCGAGGGCAGACAGCTCGCCATTGCCGCACCACTTGAGCACGGTGCTGGGCACCACAGCGGGGTGGGCACCACCAGGGTCGCCTAGCGGGTGATACCCGGCCATGAAGGACAAAAGATCGTGAGGGGCAGGCTAGGGGGCCCACCCCCACAGATCAGAGCCAGCAGGGAGGATCTGCAGGATGTCTTCCGGGTTGGGACAGAGAACGTCAGGCCCGACTGAATGGCCTAGGGCTTGACGATCACGGGTGTGCCGAGCTGCACCTTGGAGAACAACTCCCGCACGTGGGGCGTGAGCATGCGCACGCAACCATTGGACACCGCAGCCCGGGAGGTGACGGTCCAGGCCCAGGCATCGGGGGTGCCATGGATGCCGTACTGGTTCACACCGCTCTGCTTGAAGCCGATCCAGCGGTCACCCAGTGGTGCCTGGGGCCCCCTGGTGGCGTTGATCTTGCCGCTGGAGGTGCTCTGGTACACCGGGTTCACCACCATGTTCTCGATGGTGTAGCGCCCCACTGGCGTGGGGGTGCTGGGGTCACCGATGGCCACGGGCCAGCGGCCGATCACCTGGCTGCCCTCGATCAGGCTGATCTGGCGCTTGCCCAGCTCCAGGAGGATCTCCCGCACCACCGGCGGCTCAGGCGGTGGGGGGGCAATCATGGCCGTGCTGGCGTCTGCTGGGGGAGCCTGGGCCTCCGCCAGGCTGGCGCCAGGTGCCAGTGCCCAGCCCAGGCTGGCCACCAGCCCCAGCAGGGCCAGGGAGCCCCTGCTGGGGCTGGTGAAGAGAACACGCGGGAACTGGCGCATGGCTGGAGCGGAAGGGACAGGCGGAGAAGGGGCTCAGGGGCGCTGAGGCAGCGGCTTCAGTCGACCAGCTTCGGAGCGATCTCGCTGTTGTAGCGGGTCTCGCACTCCTTGATCACCCTCACGGCCTCGGCGGCATCGAAGAAGCCATTCACGCGGCAGGTGCCAGGCTTCTTGAGGTCCTTGTAGTGCTCCCAGTAATACTGGGTTTCCTTGATCCAGTGGTCGCCCAGATCGGTGTAACTGGTGATGTGATCCATGCGCTTGTCATCCGCCAGCACGGCGATCACCTTGTCGTCCACCTCGCCGCCATCATCGAATTTCATGATGCCGATGATGCGGGCCTCCACCAGGGAGCCGGGCACGAGGGGCTCGGTCACGCCCACGATCTCGATGTCGAGCGGGTCGCCGTCCTCGTCCCAGGTGCGGGGGATGCAGCCATAGGCAAAGGGATAGGCCAGGGAGGAGTAGCCCACGCGGTCGAGCTTGAGGTGACCGGTTTCGGTGATCAGCTCGTACTTGTTGATGGTGTTGCTGTTCAGCTCCACGATGGCGTTGAGCCGTAGCTCTGCCTCGTCGGCGAAGGCCGGCAGCACGTGCAGCAGGTTGAGCATCGTGCGGCTGGGAGCGTGGTCGATATTGGCCATGCGAAGCGGCGGGATCAGCGCCGAGCATCCTATGCAGGGGCCTGCAGCGCCTCCACCTTGGCCCTGAGGTGGCGCAGAAACGGAGTCGCGGAGAGGGTCTCACCGCTCACCTGCGCTACGAGCTCCTCGCCATTCACCGCCCGGCCCAGGGGCCACACCCTGGCTCCCAGCCACTCCCGCAGCCGCTGCTCCTCAGCGGCTGCGATGCAACGCTCGATCGCCCCGGGGCCGCCCAGATCGCGCTCCAACGCCTCCGCGAGCTGGGCGCTGATCAGATGGCCAAGGGCATAGGAGGGGAAGTAGCCGAACAGTCCTTCGGCCCAGTGGATGTCCTGCAGACAGCCCTCGCTGTCGCGCTCCGGGGTGATGCCGAGCAGTTCGCCCATCCGCCGGTTCCACTGCCCGGGCAGCTCCTCCACGGGCAGGTCGTGCTCGAGCAGGGCCAGCTCCAGCTCGAAGCGCAGCACGATGTGGAGGCAGTAGCTGAGCTCATCGGCTTCCACCCGGATCAGGCCGGGGCTGAGGGGGTTGAGGGCTCGCCAGAAGCCAAAGGATCCTCCCCAGGGATCGGACACCGGCCCGGCTCCCGGTGCCGCGCAGAAGCGGGGATGCCAGCGCTCGGCGAAGGCGCGGCTGCGCGCCACGCGGCACTCCCAGAACAGCGACTGCGACTCGTGAACCCCCATCGAGGTGGCTTCCCCGAGGGGCCAGGGGAAGTAGTGGTCGTCGGTGCGGGGCAGCCCCTGCTCGTAGAGCGAATGGCCCCACTCGTGGGCGGTGGCCAGAAAGGCCGAGAGCGGCTGGCCCGGCACCACCCGGGTGGTGATGCGGAAGTCGTGGGGGCCCACGGTGCAGGAAAAGGGGTGGGCTGACCGCGAACGTTGGCAGCGACTGGTGTCATACCCCCAGGTCTCCAGCAGGTCGGCGCAGAGCTGCTCCTGCTGCGCCTCGGGCAGGTCGGGGCTCTGTGCTGCGGCCGCGGTGGGCGGGGGCGTGCCGGCGGCAGCCACCCGCTCCAGCAATCCCGGCAGCTCGGCTTTCAGGGGAGCAAACAGCTCCTCCAGCCGCGCCTTGCTCACATCGGGTTCAAACGGCTGGGCGAGGACTTCCCAGGGGCTGCGCGCCACCGGCTCTGCGGCGGCCAGCTGGCTGGCCTGCTGGCGGCGCAGGCTGATCAGCTCCTGGAGGGCCGGGGCAAAGGCGCTGAAGTCGTTGCGGGAGCGGGCTTCCTGCCATACGGCATTGCCGCGCGACTGGGCCTTGGCCAGGGCCTGCACCAGGGCAGGGTCGAGGCAGCGCTGACGCTCCAGCTCCAGCCGCAGCAGCTCGAGGTTGCGGCGGCGCTGCGGCGGGGCGTCGACGGTGAGCTCGGCCTCAGCTGCCGCCACCAGCTCGGCGTATTCGCCGCTGCTCTGCCGCTCGTGCAACTGGCCGGCCAGCAGCGCCAGCTGTTCCCCGCGCCAGGCGGCACCGGCGGCTGGCATCACCGTGTTCTGGTCGTAGTAGAGGGCGCTGCTGATCGAGCCCAGCAGGCGGGTGTGATGCAGGTGCTGGTGGAGCTGGGCGAAGGCAGACCCTGCTGGAGGCATGGGGCGGTGAGGCCGTTGGCGCCAGCATGACGCCCGGAACCGACCCCCTGCAGAGGCCATCGTGTTCCCGCCAGCATGGGAGCAGCTGCAGACGCACCGTGCTCCTGACTCCCTTCTGTCCGTTCAGCACCGCCAAGGTGCTGGCCCTCAAGGCCACGGTGCTGCTGCTGCTCACTCTGCTCATCAAGGCCAGGATTCGCATCACCGCGTTCTCGGCGCTGGGCATCTTCTTGCTGCTGCTGCAGACCCTGGTGTTCCTGGCCATCAGCGGTGGGCTGGTGCTGGCAGCCGGCGGTGCTGCGATCTACACCATGCAGCGGCGCCGGCCGGCAGCGGCCTGATCGCTGCGCAAGCCGGTCAGGGATGTAGCCGGATCGCAAGTTCGGTGCGTCAGTCTGAGAAAACAGAACGACGAGTTTTGATTTTTGATTCCTGTTTGATCACTTGACCCTTCGTTGAAGAAACTGAATCTGACCCATTAAGCCGTCAAGTATTGAGGCGATGACTCTTCACCTTGAGCTCTTCGGGCTGGCTTCAGAAGCTGAGGTGTCAAGTGCTTGCTCCTGTCTGCTCGATCAAGCGGCGCTCCGCCCACCGCCGACATCTGCAAACTCCCTCCCTTCCATCTCTTCTGAAGAGCAGCCTTGTTGGACCTGGTAGTAGAAGCCTCCGGCGGGGGTCGCCTGGCGCACCACCGCGCAGCGGCTGGCTACCCGCCACAGGGCTTGATGGATGGGGGTGGGGTCGTGACGCACCAGCAGCGGGAACCGTTGCCGCAGCAGGGCAGTGCCGCGCCAGGCGTTGTAGTGGGGGATGCGGGGATTGACGTGGTGGCACACATGGGTGGCCCCGATGCCGTGGTGGAGAAAGTTGAGCAAGGGGCCGTAGGGACGATCCACCGTCTGCAGGGCACCCACCGCCCAGGTCCAGTCGTCGCTTGCGAAGTGGGGTATGTCGAGATCGGTGTGCTGCAGCCAGGTGTACCCCACCAGCCAGGCATTGATCACCAGATAGGGCAGGCCATACACACACAGCACCCGTGCCGGCGACCACTGGATGGCGGCCAGCACCAGGATCACCAGCATCGCCAGCACGCCGAGATTGGAGAGCTGCATCGATGGGCCGAAGGAGTCGGGGAACAGCTGCCGGCGACCGTTGCGGAATGGCGTCCCGATCCAGAAGTGGGAGGTTGGCGCCCCGTAGTCGGATCCGCCCGCCACACCGAAGAACAGATAGAGCGGCCAGCCGAGCAGCAGATGGCTCACCAGCGAGAGACTGCCGAACAGGGCAGTGCCGAGCTGCCGGCTCAGGGCCAGAACCAGCCTGCCCATCGGCGAATCCGCCCGAGGCGGCACGTGGGTTTCGCCCCCTTCCAGGTGGTTGCAGTGGGCGTGGTGCACGGCGTGACTGCGCTGCCAGGTGAAGTAGGGCACAAGCAGCAGGCTGTGCAGCACAAACCCCACCAGCGCTTCGACGCGACGGTTGGGATGGAAGGCGTGATGGCCGCACTCATGGGCGATCACCCAGCAGCCACCCGCCACGGTGCCGGTGACCAGCCCATAGAGCAGCCAGAGGGGGGCGGCGCCGGGCACGAGCGGAATCCAGGTGCCGATCCCGTAGGCCAGCAATGAGAGGGAGAGGGAGATGCCCAGACTGCGCCAGGCCTTACGGGGGTTGAGCTCAACCAGCTCGGGCGGCAGACAGGCCAGCAGCTCAGCCTTGCTCGGATAGGAGCTCACGCTGGAGCTGGAAATGGTGGGCTGGGAAACGGTGAGATTCAACGAAGCCGCGTCACGTTAGACACCGGTGGGCTGTCGCCGATCCCGACCTGCACCGCAAAGCGAACGGCGTAGACGCCCCCCATGCGAAGTCAGCTCACCATCGGATTTGTCCGGGGCTGCAGCCACCACTGCGTGAGCAACACACGCAAAGGTCCCGTTCGCGTATGCCCGAGAGGCATGACCTCCACTGCCGACAGACATATTCGACAGACAGTGCCGCCAGACAACAAACCCCGGAGCATGGGCACGGGAGTTGCCCCATCCCAGCAATGCCGAGCGCGAGGATTATCAAGTCGACTGTCACCGTCTGTGGCCCAGAGGGAACCGCCGCTGCAGATCCGCCCCTTCGAGCCCGGCGACTGGCCGGCGGTGTGGACCTTGCTGGAGCCGGTGTTCCGCGCTGGTGAAACCTTCCCCCATGATCCGGAGATCAGCGCAGACGACGCCCGCCTGTCGTGGGTGGACCAGAGCCGCGTGGTGATGGTGGCTGCTGATGCGGCCGGCGATCTGGTGGGCAGCTACTACCTGCGGCCCAACTCCCTCTGCCTCGGGGCCCATGTGGCCAATGCCGGCTATGTGGTGGCCGAGCGGGTTCGGCGCCAGGGGATCGGTAGCCACCTCTGCCAGCACTCGCTGCAGACGGCCCGGCGGCTGGGCTTCCGGGCAATGCAGTTCAACCTGGTGGTGAGCACGAACATCGCCGGCCTCCGCTGTTGGCAGAGGAATGGCTTTCAGGTGGTGGGCACCCTGCCAGGGGCATTTCGTCACCCGCGCTTGGGCTACGTGGATGCGCTTGTGATGGTGCAGGCGCTGGTGGGAGACACCCACCGATGGGTCGTGTCAATGATGGACACATACTGACCCCGCTGTTTCTTATCTCGTGATGGTTTTTTATGCGCTTGAGTGATATTAGTTTGCATGTGAATCTCTTCCGCATTTGGCGTTCGCTTGTTAACGGATGGGCGGTGCTGGCGTGAATCTGTCGCAGATGTAGAGCCGATCCGCTGAGGCCATCAACCCTCCACAATTGGCAGCATACGGTGAGCTGGTCCCCTTCATGCTTGCAGCTGCAATGAACATCCCGAACATCACCAAGTGGGAGCCTCTGCGTGATATCGAATCCATCATGGATCGAATGCTGAGCGGCCCTTCTCTCGATATTTCTGAGAATGATGGCACCTATGTATTCAAGGTGGATGTGCCTGGAATGGGCCGAGAGGATCTAACCGTCTCTATTGCCGGTGGACTGATCACCATCGAAGGGGAGCGCAAGACCGATCATGAAATCAACAAGCCGAGATTTCATCGTCTTGAGCGTTCCTTTGGTCACTTCAGTCGCTGTTTCAGTCTTCCCGCTGATGCAGATCCCAGCTCAGTGCATGCCCGTTGTGACAAGGGCGAGCTCACGATTGAGGTTGCCAAGCAATCTGATGTGAACGGTTCCCAGGCCATCTCGGTGCCGGTGGAATAGCCATGAACACGCGCCATTGCCAAACGTGCCGATTCTGGGATTCGTCTCAACGACTTGAGCACACCAATCTGGGTGATCTGGCGCCGTGCACACGCACGGCGCCAAGCCACTACAGCGTGGCAAGTGTGCTCTTTCGCTCTGCGCCGCGCCTGATTGGCAAGTCGAGTTCAGCTCAGCTCTCGCCGGATTCTCTGGCCGAGCTTCAGATCCCGCTGGCGATCTGGCCTTACACCGCTGCTCTGCAGGCCTGCGGCGACTATCTCCCCTGCGATCTGGAGGAAAATGCTCGCCGCAACAAACTACGGTCTGGCCCGTTGGCGTGAGTCTTGTGGTCCTCCGCCAGAGCTTCATGGCCGCTGCAGTCTGCAGCGGCCGCGGTGCAGTTGCGCAGAAGACTGAAAAGATTCAGTCTGGCCATGCTGCGATTCTCCTGTTCACCAGTCCTTCCTGCAGTGCTCCAGTTGTCGATTCCCTCTGGCTCCTTGGGTGGGCCGGTTCTTGAGCTCCAGAACCAGATTCACGACTACAGCCTGTTGATCAGTGACCCCCTCTGTCCCCAGGAGATGCGCGACCTGCTGGTTCTGGAGTTGGGGCAGATCATTACGGCACTACTGCTCTATTGCGGCCAGCTGAGCTGCGTGTTGACAGGTGAGGAATGCATGATTCGGCTGCAGCATGATGCAGCACAATAGAGGCCGTCGTGCATCTTGATGGGCATTTTCAACGACTGGGGTTGAGCATGACAAAGCCCATTTTTATGAGCCCATGTCGGATGCTCTCGGCGATTATCTCAACACAATCAGTCGAGTTCCGCTTCTCACCAGTGCTGAGGAACTCCATCTCGGTCGCCTGGTGCGCAGTTGGCAGGATGATCCCCACGCCTCTCCCTCAGTGGTGCGGCGTGGCAAGCGGGCGCTTGATCGGATCGTGTCGGCTAATCTGCGCTTGGTTGTGAGTGTGGTGAAGCGCTATCGACGCCGCATTGTGCACCTGGCAATTGAGCCGATTGATTTGATTCAAGCCGGTAATATTGGTTTGATCCGTGCGGTTGAAAAGTTTGATCCTGGCCGTGGTTATCGCTTTTCCACCTACGCCTACTGGTGGATCCGTCAGTCGGTCAGCCGTCATGTTCAGGAAGTGCATGCCCCGCTGCGGATTCCTGCAGCACTCGCCAATCTGATCGGCAAGATTGAGACCATCCTCGACCGCACTGGTTGCATTCCTCCAACCCCGGAGCTCTCTGCGAGGCTGGGGGAATCACCGCGCCGCATTGAGGCAGCCCTTGCACTCCGCCACCTTGTGGGCGTGATCTCCCTAGACCAACCTCTGGGTGGTGGTGACGCGTCTGACTTAACGTTGCTGGACGGTGTCACAGACGGTACCGTGCCAGAGCCGGTGGATGATTACCTATGGCTCCATGGCCAGCTTCACCAGCTCTCAGGTCTTGAACTTGATGTTCTCCACTGTCGCTACACAGCGGAAGAGAAGCGCTCTCTGAAGCAGGTGGCCGAGCGGCTGGGTCGTTCCAAGTTTCAGATTCAGGCCATCGAGCGGCGCGCTTTGCTGAAACTGCGTGCCGCTCTCAGTCCTGTCCTCGAGCCAGTAAGCCGCTGCGTCTGACCTCAGGGATTGGGGCGATATGCCTGATGTCCCTGGCTAAGACCTCTTGGGGTCAGAGTGCGATGGCCGTTACCTTCCGTGTACTGCGGCTGCAGTTGCTCAGAAGATTTCGGCCTGCCGGCTCCCGAATCATGGCGAAGCGCCTCCTCCAGCAGGTAGGCGCACAGATTGGAAACCGAGCGGCCCTCCTCTTCTGAGCGGTTGAGCAGCGCCTCATGAACATGGTGGCTCAGGGTGATCGAGACCCTTCGGGGTTGACGCTGTAAAACACGCAGTCGATCGTTCATGGATGGTCTCCAGCTTCAGAGGTACAGCTGTCGTTCTTGGGATCAGTGCCGCTCCTGTGGAGCAGCCGCTTCCTTCATAGTGAGGTCTCTGTATAGGGAGGTGCCTTGCTGTTGTCTTTCGCCAGATCTGCGGCAATGTGCATCACCTTCCCTGCAATGTCTGTCTTTTCACCCCACATAGCCTGTCTGGCCTGAGATGCTTCTGGTTGCTCTCAGGTGCGCTGTGGCTGCTTGGTTTATCAACGATGGTTGCCCCGAAATTATGATCTGTTACTGTTAGCCTATGGTGTGATGAGTTATGGGCAAGCTGGCTTGAACTTTTGGTTCAGTGGAGTCCTAATGTGAATGGGTGCAATCGGTGGGCAGTAGCCCTAACCACTTGATGTGTGGTTTCAGGGTCAGGCAATGCGTCTTTTCAATCCTTCCAAAATAGGTTTCCTCAGACACAAGGCTGGTCGCTCCACGGTATGAAACAGCACCCAGGCAAACAGTGCTGTGATCAACGTGCTGAGCACAAACAGCAGCTCTGGCTGCTGCAGATCAAGCATTTGACGCAGGGCTTGTTGAATTGGCCAGCCAAAGAGGTACAGACCATAGGATAAATCGCCCGTACGCTCGATCCAGCGGCCGATCGGACTGGTCTGGTGCCCGAGGTGTACAACCAGATAGGCCCCAAAACCGGCAAAGGCCTGGTGCGGAATACCCAGGATAGCTCCAGTGATCAATCCCACTGTGCAGAACTGAGCGAGCGTGCGACTGTGGCCCAGGTGCTGGGTCAGCCACCACATCAAGACACCGGCGGCAAAGTAGGGCAGGGGGTAGGTGATCCCTGGCAGCCAGGCCAGAGCAGGTAGCTGCAACAGAATGGCTAGCCCGATTCCTGACAGAGTTGCCACCACCCAACCCGGTGAAGGCAGGAGTAGCCAAAGGCCGAGCAAAACGCCATAGCTGAGCACTTCAGCCTGCAATGACCATAACGAGCCATTCACGACCTGTGCCACTGACCCCACATAATTGAACACGCCAGGAAGAGGAGCGTCGCCAATGGTGATGATTGATTGACTGATGTACTGGATCCACTCACCTGTGGCGAAATAGCCCCATACCCCCAAGCTGCTGCATAGGGGTGCGATCACAAGAGCAACCACCAATGTGCAGGCAATGAAGCCGGGTAGAAGGCGAACTGCTCTGTTCACCAAAAATCGCACCGGGCTCGGGTTGCGATGTAGGGAGCGAGCCAGGAGAAATCCGCTGATGATAAAGAACATGAACACCCCGTAGAGCCCGGCGATGTTCTTGTCGCCCTGCAGCAGCTGCTGCAGGGGCTCACTCCCCTCCGTGTCTTGTGCGATTAAATAGGAGTGGGAAAGAATCACCGTGAGTGCGCCAATCAGCCGGAGCGAATCGAAACCTGGCAGCACAGACTCTCCTTTGCTGCCCTTGATCCCCTGGCTATTGGCGACTTGTGTTCCGATTTGCGCTGGCTCCTGATCGGTCATTTCGGCTTTGGTTGTGGCTGTCACTGTTGATGAGTCAATGGTTTGAGCGCAAGCTATGGCCTGACTGGATCATTCGGGATCGAGAGGGTTGATTGGTTTTTCCATTTGGTCCGCAGTCTTTATGGGCAGGTGGATGCGATTAGACCTGCCTGCTAATCGTCACGGTAGTTAGTGTTTGTGTCCTGGGTGTTTTTGTCCCTGATCTGCTTTCTTGTGGTTCGGCCATGATGCAGTCTGCTTCATCATGCAGTCAATTAAAAGCAGGTTTGCTGATTAGTCGATCGCAGTGTGATTCTGACTTTAAGGTTCGCAAGTATCGCTATTGGTTGCTGCATGCGTCATCTGGTGACCGGTGGTGCTGGGTTTATTGGCTCACACCTCATTGACCAGCTCATGGCAGATCCTTCGAATCAGGTGATCTGCGTGGATAGCTTCCAAACTGGTAGTCGTGGCAATGTTGCTCAGTGGCTCCAAAGCCCTCGCTTTGAACTGCTACGCCACGATGTGGTGGAGCCACTGCGCGTGGAGGTTGATCGCATCTGGCACTTGGCCTGTCCTGCATCCCCGCGACAGTATCAACGTAATCCGATTGCGACCGCGAAGACTTGTGTGCTCGGAACCCTGAACATGCTTGGTCTAGCCCGGCGCTGTGACGCCCGCATTTTGTTTGCCTCCACAAGTGAGGTTTATGGAGATCCCCTCATTTCGCCACAGGCCGAGACCGATCTCGGAAATGTCAACTGCACTGGTCCACGAGCCTGTTACGACGAAGGTAAGCGGATGGGAGAAACCCTCTGCTTTGACTATGCCCGAGTTCATGGGCTTTCCGTGGCCGTGGCACGGATCTTCAACACCTATGGACCGCGCATGAGTTCATCCGATGGGCGTGTGATCACGAACTTCGTTTCCCAGGCATTGCAGGGCAAGCCCCTCACTATCTACGGCTCGGGTGACCAAACCCGTAGTTTCTGCTATTGCTCTGACCTCGTGCATGGATTGCAGGCCTTGATGAACAGTGAGGTGTCTGGGCCGGTGAACCTTGGCAATCCCCACGAAATCACGATCAAGGAGCTCGCTCACTTCATCTCCGACCTGGTGAATCCTGGCCTGCCCGTTGTACATGAGCCACTGCCCATTGATGATCCCCAGCGTCGTCGACCGTCGATTGAGCGGGCTGAACTGTTGCTGGGCTGGCGGCCTGTTGTTGAGCTCAGTCAGGGACTAAGGGCAACCATTCAGGATCTCTCCACCCAGTTGAGTCAATCTGTCCTCCAGTTGACCTGATGAAGCTTCTAGATCTTCTCTAACTTTTTGCTGGAAACTCCATGGTAAATCGTATCTGTTGTATTGGCGCCGGCTATGTCGGAGGCCCATCGATGGCAGTCATGGCCGAGAACTGTCCTGGTGTCGATATCCATGTTGTCGATCACGACCAGCGTCGAATTGATGGCTGGAACAATCTCAATGGCTCTGAGCTTCCAGTATTTGAGCCTGGGCTTCAGGACGTTGTTGACCGCGTGAGGGGACGTAACCTCTATTTTTCTACTGATGTCGCCGGTGCGATTCGGGGCGCCGACATGGTATTTCTGTCGGTGAATACGCCCACCAAGCATATCGGCCATGGTGCAGGTTCGGCCGCTGATCTTACCTTTATTGAGAAAGCCGCAAGGCAGATTGCCGAATCGGCTCACGGCAACACCATTGTTGTGGAGCGTTCCACCCTGCCGGTGCGCACTGCTGATGGGCTTGGTCGCATTCTGCGCCAGGCACACGATAAGCACTTCGACATTCTTTCCAATCCGGAGTTCATGGCGGAAGGTACCGCCATCGATGATCTACAAAATCCAGATCGGGTTTTGGTGGGTGGGGAGTGTGAGTCGGCCATCGATGCCTTAGCTGGTCTCTACGGCAACTGGGTTCATCCCAGCCGGATCATCACAACCAATCTCTGGTCGGCCGAACTGGCCAAGCTCACTGCCAACGCTTTTCTGGCTCAACGTATCTCGTCGATCAATGCGATCGCGGCCCTTTGTGAGGCGACGGGTGCGGATGTCGAGGAAGTTCGTGCTGCCATTGGGGCTGACCGCCGGATTGGTCAGGAATTCTTACGCCCCGGACCTGGATTTGGTGGCAGCTGTTTCAAGAAGGACCTTCTCAACCTGATTTACATTGCCGATCATTATGGACTCAGAGATGTAGCGAACTATTGGCGCTCAGTAGTGGATCTCAATGGCTGGTCTCAGAAGCGGATCTCTCTAATGATTGTTAAGTCCCTATTTGGTACTCTGCGCGACAAGCGCATTGCCGTTCTTGGCTTTGCTTTCAAGGCTGATACAAATGATACGCGTGAAAGTCCGGCAATAGCTATATGCCGTGATCTTCTCCACGATGGGGCTTCCCTGAGTATCCACGATCCCAGAGTCGAATCCGAGGTGATCGAGCAGCTGCTCGTGAGTGCAACGGACGACCTGACGTTGGGTGGCGACTTTGAGAAGGCTCCCACTGTGGAGAACGCTTGTGCTGGTGCTGATGCTGTTCTGATTCTTACGGATTGGACGCAGTATCGCGATCTCAACTGGGCTGACCTGGCAGCCCGCATGCGCCGTCCTGCTTGGGTTTTTGATGCTCGTCGAAGCACCAATCTGGCTCAAGCCGAAGCTCAGGGTCTCGATACCTGGCAGATCGGCCGGGGGGGGATTCTCTGATGGCAAACGTGCTTGTGACCGGCGGCGCCGGTTATGTGGGATCCCACCTGCTCCATCCCCTTGTCGAGGCTGGCCACCGGGCTGTTGTCTTTGACAACCTCAGCCGAGGGTTTGCCGAATTGGTTGATGAGCATCAGGTGCCACTTGTGGTTGGCCATCTCAGTGATCGTGCCCATCTTCGGTCTGTGCTCGAAAAGTATCAAGTGGATGCCATTCTTCATTTTGCAGCTCTTGCCTATGTGGGTGAATCCACAGAACACCCGGATGATTACTACCGAGTGAATACTGTTGATGCATTTTCTCTGCTTGAGGAGGCGATCTCCTATCGGCCTCAATCCCCGCCGGCCTTTGTGTTTTCGTCCACCTGCGCCGTCTTTGGTGTTCCGCCATCATTGCCGATCGCTGAACTCTGTCCTCGCACGCCGATCAGTCCCTATGGGCGCAGCAAGTTGGCGCTTGAGTGGATGCTTGAGGACTTATCCCGCCGCTACCGCTTTCCGGCGGTGATCTTGCGTTATTTCAACGCTGCTGGTGCTGATCCTCAGAACGGTTGTGGCGAATGCCACCACCCAGAAACCCACCTCATTCCCTTGGCAATCCAGGCTGCTTTGGACGGCACGCCGTTGCTGATCCATGGCGATGACTTTGATACAGCAGATGGCAGTGCTATCCGTGACTTTATTCATGTTCGTGATCTTGCCGCTGCGCATATCTCGGCTCTTGACTATTTAATCGCTGGAGGCAGCAGCACTGACTTCAACCTCGGTACTGGTTCCGGCCACTCTGTACGTGAGGTTATTCATTGCGTCGAACGCGTTTGTCGTCGGCCGGTATTCGTTCAGAGCGGACCGCGACGTCTTGGTGATCCACCGGCTTTGGTCGCTGATCCGGCGAAGGCCCGGCTCCTGCTTAATTGGCACCCGCGTCACTCTGATCTGGATCAGATTGTCCGTGATGCCCTCAGCTGGGAGCAACGTCGTCAGGGTATTTCCGGCCTGGCTCGACCACTTACTGCTGATTTGCGATGACTCTGGCTGAGATCTATACGCCGGCGCTCTCCAAGTGGAACCGGCGATTTCTGCTGATGCTGGTGCTTTTTTGGCTGGTGGGTACCTTGGCCTTCTGGCACTGGGCTCTCCAACCCTCTGCATGGGTGAGTGTTCCAGGCACCTTATTCAACCTTCTTCTGCTCATCTATGCCACTGGCATCCCTGCCTGGCCTTTCTATCTCTTCCTGAGGATGCGCCAGGTGCGTAGTGATCTGCCGCTGCCTCCTGGATTGCGCGCCGCGATGGTGGTGACCAAGGCTCCATCAGAGCCCTGGCCACTGGTGCAGCACACCCTGGAGGCGATGTTGGAACAGGAGGGTGATCATGACACTTGGCTCGCCGACGAGCAGCCCACGGATCAAGTGCGTCAGTGGTGTTCGTGTCATGGGGTGAAACTCTCCACCCGGGCTGGGGTAGATGACTACCACAGGCCCACGTGGCCCCGTCGTACCCGTTGCAAGGAGGGTAATCTCGCCTATTTCTACGACCACTACGGTTACTCAAACTATGACGTGGTTGTGCAGCTCGATGCCGATCACGTGCCTCGGCCTGGCTATTTGATTGCCATGCTCCAACCGTTCAATGACCCAGCGGTTGGGTATGTAGCTGCTCCTTCGATCTGTAGTGCCAACGCCAATCGCAGTTGGGTTGCAAGGGGCAGACTTTATGCCGAGTCGCTTCTGCATGGCCCGATGCAGTTGGGTCTGAATGGAAGTTGGGCCCCGTTGTGTTTTGGCAGCCATTATGCCGTTCGTACGCAAGCTCTTCATGAGGCTGGCGGACTGGGCCCGGAACTGGCAGAAGATCACTCCACCACTCTCCTCCTCAATGCCCATGGCTGGCGTGGTGCGTTTGCCCATCGCGCGCTTTGTCTGGGCCTCGGCCCCGAGACATTTCAAGACGCGATGGTTCAGGAATTCCAATGGTCGCGCAGCCTCACGACCATCCTGCTCCGCCATCTTCCGCCGGTTCTGTTCAGGCTGCCGCCCCATCTCCGCTTGCAATTTCTTTATGCCCAGGCCTTCTACCCCTTGCGCGGTTGCATGAGCCTGTTGGCTCTTGGTCTGCCTGTGTTTGCTTTGTTGTTTGACCACCCCTGGATGCGGATTCATTATCCGAGCTTTCTGGTGTTCAGCTTCCTGCAGATGGCACTCACACTCATGCCCATGCTGTTTCTTCGCAGCTATGGCCTGTTGCGTCCATCCAACGCACCGACGCTTTCGTGGGAGCACTGGCTGTTCGAGCTCAGCCGCGGGCCCTGGGTGTTTGCAGGTGTTGTTGCTGCGGTGCGGGAACGGCTGTGGTCGCGACCGATCACCTTCCGTGTCACAAGCAAGCAGTCAGTGAACTCACCGCTTCCCTTCTCTTTTCTGATGCCCTATCTGTTGGCTGTCGTGATCGGTGTGCTGGCCGCATTTGTTCTCGGTGATTCCGCCCGCTTGGCTCAGGGCTATGTGCTGCTCACCTTGATCACTACAGCCACATTTGCTGTGACTGCAATGGCCATCGCAGTGTTGAGTCATCGGCAAGGTGACCACTTTTTCCAGCACCTTCCGCAGATCGGTCTTGCTGGTGCCGCTGTTCTGATCACGATTGGCTGTTGTTTGTGGAGGCTGCCAGAGGTTACAGCTCCCTTGCAGTTGCCGTATCTACTTCCTCAATCAACCCTCTGATATGCGATCTCTGCGCTCCTTAGTCCTGGTCGCGACTTCCGCTCTGACCTCGGGCGTGCTTTTGATGCTCAGCTATGCA
Organism: Prochlorococcaceae cyanobacterium; assembly: GCA_044352535.1. Classification (GTDB taxonomy): domain Bacteria; phylum Cyanobacteriota; class Cyanobacteriia; order PCC-6307; family Cyanobiaceae; genus NIES-981. The sequence continues at coordinate 3,532 of JBILDP010000010.1, read as the reverse complement.
TCCGCCAATCCCCCTACTCGCCCTTTGGTGGGTCTGTATGAATATGAACCTTCGTCATCCCAGCAGGCTCGGCTTGATCTCGCGGTTGGCTTCTTTGATTGGAATGCTCCCGACCTGTTACCTCAGATCCACACATTCCTGCAGCGGTCCAGGCGCCAGCGGCGTGTGCCTCTGTTGAATCTGGAACCCTTCTCTGACCGTGCCGCTGGCCGCGAGAAGGTCGACCTTCTCAGCGATGTGTTCGCCGGTCGCTACGACCGCCGGCTTGAAGCTCTTGGGCTGCTCCTTGCAGCCGATCCATCCCCTGTGTTGCTTCGTTTTGGCCACGAAATGGACAAGACTGGTCAATACGCATGGAGTTTTCGGGATCCCAAGCATTACATCAGTCTCTACCACTATGTGTATGGCAAGCTCAATGGCAAGGCCCTTCCCCATGTGCGCTGGGTGTGGTCTCCTGCTGCTACGCCCAAGGCCTATCGCTTCTGGCCCGGTGATGCCTACGTGGATCTGATCGGCGTCTCGATCTACGCCAGTCGAGCTTGGACTCCAGATCGGTCTTTGGAACGTTTTTCAGACATTCTGGAGCGTAATCGCTGGCTGCAGCGCCGCTATGGCCGTCCGCTGCTTGTTGCTGAAGCCGGCGTGAGTGGCTCAGCGGCTGACCAACAGCGCTGGCTGAAGGACGCCCTTGCGGCGCTAGCCGCTGTTCCTGAGGTCTGTGGTCTTGTTTATTTCCAGGCTCCCCAACCCACCTGGATGCCTTTGCCCACCGGCCATGAAGACTGGCAATTGAAGCCTGATCCCCTCAACTGGCTGCTGGAGCACCTGCCCTTGCCGAAACGACGTGGTCCGGCTTGCGTGGAGGCATGAGCCATGGTGTACCTCCATCTCGTTCAGAAAGCTTGTCTGGCTCTTGCCAGTGCGCTGGCGTTGCAGGTTTGGTCTGCCTATCAACCTTTGCTCGCTCAGGAGCCGCAGCCTGTTGTTCCAAACCCCGAAGATGTGGCGCCTCCGCAGGATGGGTCGCCTGCCGATTCCCAGCCGCCAGCTACCCCCTCAGCTCAGAATCCTCCTCAGAATCCTCCTCCGTATAAGCCCCCCAACCTCAACCCCACCCAGATTCCCTCGGCATTCGTAGCCGAGTGGGGCAACTATTTCGTGTCGGGATCGGTTTACAGCTACGAAGACAGCAGTCGTGGCGACTCCTTCACGACTGATGGAGGGGTGAGCGTGGGTGTGGGTTTCGGCGATGCCCGCAAACTGGTGGCGGTTGAGGTGGACTTCAACCTCGAGAGCTTTGCCGACACCAACAACGGCGGCACCCTGGACGTGCGGCTGGGGCGGCAGTTGATCGGCACCCACAACTTCGTTCTGCAGCTCGGTGCGGGCTGGCTGGGGGTGGCCTCCTACGGCACCTGGCCCGACGAGGACGGTTCTCCCTATGGCGTGATCACGGCAGCATGGGCCCTGAGACCTGACGATCCAGTGTTCCGGCAGACCCTCCAGATCAATCTCGGCGGGGGTGATGGACGATTTCAACGCCTCGATGCGGTGGATCTGCCGAGCAGTGGTGTGATCGCGTCGTTGGGTGTGGAACTGGCTCCCAACCTCGGCATCAGTGCCGGCTGGGCTGGTCGAGGGCTCAATGCCTCGCTCTCCTATGTGCCCTTGCGAGGCGTGCCGCTCTACTTCTCCTTCTCCGGGGCCAACATCACCAATGTGGACAGCACTGGCCGGGCGGTGGCCTTCAGCGTCAGCTGGGGCGGCAGCTTCCGCACGGCCACCTTCCCCTGATCGCTCGCAATGGGTCGTGAGCGAGTCACCATCGCTGTTGAGTGGATGGCTGTTCAGCCCAGTGCCGCTCACTGTTCCCCGTGGATCGCCTCCCTGTGGATCGCCAGGGCGGCCAGCAAGCCCCCGCCAAAGCCCGCAGCGTGACCGATCCAGCTCACGCCCTCCGGGGAGAACAGCGGGATCAGGCTGGGCAGCAGTCCGCCGTAAGCCAACAGGCATAGCAGCGACAGCAGGATCGACAGCGGGCGCTTCTCCAGCCAGCCGATCAACAGCAGGTAGCCCAGCAGGCCGTACACCACTCCCGAGAGCCCATGGCTGGCGCGGGGCCAGAGCAGCCACACGGGCACTGCGGTGGCGATCACCCCGATCCATACGGCCAAGTAATCGCGCCGGCTCTTGAGCAGCACCAGCCAGGAGAGGGGGACAAACCAGAGGCTGTTGCTGAGCAGATGGGCGAAGCCCCCATGGCTGAAGGGGGCTGTCAGTACGCCCCACCACGGGCCACCCTGCACCATCGGCAGGTTCCACTGTCCGCCGAACAGCAACTGGTCCGTGAGTTCCTGCGTCCACGGGATCACCAGGATCAGCAGGGGCAGCAGGGCCGTTCGGCCCAGCCGGCGCAGGATGCCATCCATGCAGGTGCGACTAGCGTCACTGCGACCAATCTGCCCTGCACGATGGCCCTGGCGCCGTGGATTCCATCCCTGCTCCTCACCGCATCAGTGGAGACCCTGAGCCGTGCCATTCAGCTCTCCGTGGCTCCGGTGTTTCTGCTGGCCAGCATGACCGGCCTGCTCACGGTGCTCACCAACCGGCTGGCCCGGATCATCGACCGGGCCCGCTGGCTGCATGAGCATGCCCACCAGGGCGCCATCGCCAGCAGCCGTGAACTGCGCAGGGATCTGCAGGTTCAGAAGCAGCGCATGGGGCTGGTGCTCTGGGCGATCCGGAGCAGCACCATCACGATCCTGTTGGTGGCGCTGGTGGTGGCGATCGTGTTCATGAGCGCCGTGACCGCCTTCGATCTCACGCTGGTGGTGGTGCCGTTGTTTGTGCTGGCGATGCTGGCCCTGATGGCTGCGGTGTTGTTGTTTCTACGTGAGGTGCAGTTGGCGGGTGCCCAGCTTCAGCGACGTTTTTGAGGGCCTGTGGGCCGGGCTGGGGCTGTGGTGATTCGGCAGCCTGCCCGCTCGCCGCAGAGCTGCTCCAGGCTCGGGCGACCGGTGATCGCCAGCCGCCAGTTGGCCCAGAGGGCATAGAGGCCGTTGCCGAGTGAGCCCAGCAGGGGCCAGCGGGTGGGGGCATAGAGCCAGCCCAGTCCGATCAGTTCGTAGGCGCGGCGGAACACTGCCAGGTCGCGCAGCACCATGCCACTGGCATCAATGCCATGGATCCGTCCCATGGCCTCGCGGTAGCTGATGTTCTGGTGTGCCGCCGGGTCGTAATCGGCGGCGTCGATGTCTACGAAGGCCAGATGGGGGCGTTCGGCGTTGCGGCGCCGGTCGCGCCGCCGCAGAAACGTCACTTCGCGCACGCACAGCGGGCAGCCACCGTCGTAGAGCACGGTGAGCTCAGGGGACGCTGCCCTGCCGGTCACGGTGCTCATTTCCTGCGGCAGTAGCCGCCTCCCACATTCATCCAGCCCGAAGGGCACGCCTGACCATTGGTGGGCTGCACGGTGTAGCTCATCAGTCCCAGGGTGCTGCACTTGCCGTTGAGCAGGTCCACGTAGCCCAGC
>JBILDP010000115.1:0-7105 GCA_044352535.1 Prochlorococcaceae cyanobacterium | reverse complement strand
CGTTTGAGGGCTGCAGGAGGGATCTGTGGCGGCGGAATCACCACGTTGTGGCCCAGCTCGGGGCCGCAGACGCCGCAGCTGCTGCAGCCCTCAAACGAGCAGTCGGGCACCACGGTGGCGGCCAGGGCCCGCTGCAGATCGTCGGCCAGCCAGCGCTTGTCGAGGCCCGAATCGATGTGGTCCCAGGGGAGGGGCTGGCGGCAGAACGCAGCGAGATCCGCTGCCTCCATCGCTTCAACGGCGCTCCAGGCCCCCAGCTCCAGCTGGCGGTAGCGGCCGCCCAGACCGGCAGCCTCGATCGCCCCGGTCCAGGCGGCGTAGCTGCGCTCGGCCGACTCGAACCAGGCATCCAGGCCCGCACCGGCCCGCCAGGCGGCCTCGATCACCGGCGCCAGACGGCGGTCGCCGCGGCCGATGAAGTCTTCGATCGCGGAGAGGCGCACATCGGTGAAGTTCGTTTTGATGCCGCGCAGCTGGCGCAGGGCGGTGCGCAACAGCTCCTGGCGGCGCCGGAATTCGCCGGTGCTCACGCTGTGCCACTGGAAGGGGGTGTGCGGCTTGGGCGTGAAGTTGGAGATGGTGAGGTTGAGCTCCAGCCGGCCCAGGTCGCGGCACTGCTGCTGAAGGGAGCGGCAGGTGTCGGCGATGCCGAGCACGTCGGCGTCGGTCTCCCCCGGCAGGCCGATCATGAAATAGAGCTTCACCTTGCGGTAGCCGCTCTCCATGGCGGTGCGGATGCCGGCCAGCAGCTCGGCGTCGGTGAGCCCCTTGTTCACGATGTCGCGCAGGCGCTGGGTGCCGGCCTCGGGGGCGAAGGTGAGGCCGCCCTTGCGTGCACCGCCAACGATGTGGGCGATGTTGGCGTCGAAGCGATCCACCCGCTGGCTGGGCAGGGTGAGGGTGGCGTTCTTGTCGGCGAGGCGGTTGCGCAGCTCCACCCCCACCGCCGGCAGGGCCAGGTAATCGCTGCAGCTCAGCGACAGCAGCGAGAAATCGGCATAACCGGTACGACGCATGCCCTCTTCCACCGCCTCCACCACCGCCTCGGGCTCCACGTCGCGGGCGGGGCGGGTGAGCATGCCGGGCTGACAGAAGCGACAACCCCGGGTGCAGCCGCGGCGGATCTCCACGGTGAGCCGATCGTGCACCGTTTCCACGTGGGGCACCAGCCCCATGGCGTAGTGGGGCATGGGCGTGGCGGTGCGCCGCTGCACCCGGGCCGGGAGTCCGGGCTCCAGGGGCTCGATGCTCACTCCATCGCTGCCAGGGCCATAGAGCGACGGCACGTAGACACCCGGCACCTGGGCCAGATCGCGCAACAGCTGGCGGCGACTGAGGCCGGCGGCCCGGGCCTCGGCCACCACAAGGCCGATCTCCGGCAGCAGCTCCTCGCCATCGCCGAGGGCAACGAAATCGAAGAACGCCGCGAAGGGCTCCGGGTTGCTGGTGGCGGTGGGGCCGCCGGCAAAGATCAGCGGCGGCGCCTGCGGATGGGCCAAGGGGAGGTCGCCGCGGTCGGCGGCCCGGATCGGGATGCCGGCCAGCGCCAGCATCTCGAGGATGTTGGTGCCGCCCAGCTCGTAGCTGAGCGAGAAGCCGAGGATGTCGAAAGCGGCCAGGGGGCGGCGGCTCTCCACGGCAAACAACGGTGCGCTCCGCTCGCGCAAGCGAGCGGCGAGATCTGGCGCCGGCAGGTAGCTGCGGTCGCACAGCTGGCCTGGAACGCTGTTGAGAATCGAATAGAGAATGACGTGGCCGCTGTTGCTGGCGCCCACCTCGTACACCTCGGGGTAGGTGAGTGCCCAGCGCACCCCGGCTGCCTGCCAGTCGGCGTCCCAGTCGCGGGGCTGCACCCCCAGCTCATTGCCCAGGTAGCGGGCCGGCTTGCTGATGCCCAGGTCGATCAGGGCGTTGAAGTCGACAGGCCCTTGAACGTCTGGGTCAACGGAAGCGGCAACAGTCACGGGGGCAGCGGCCTGGTGCCGTCAGCGGGGCTACCTGGATCGTATGCAGGGCGGTGTCGCCGCGTAGGACAATCGCGCCCAGTACCCGTGCGTGCGGCATGGCCCAGGTCAACGGCAACTATCTCAAGCTCAAGGCGGGCTATCTGTTTCCTGAGATCGCCCGGCGGGTGAAGGCCTTCAGCGAGGCAAACCCTGAAGCCCCGATCATCCGCCTGGGCATCGGCGATGTGACCGAACCGCTGCCCGAGGCCTGCCGCACCGCCATGAAAGCGGCCGTGGATGAGATGGGCACCCGTGAAGGCTTCCACGGCTATGGCCCCGAGCAGGGCTACCTGTGGCTACGCGAAGCGATCGCCCAGCACGATTTCCAGGCCCGCGGCTGCCAGATCAGTGCCGAGGAGATCTTTGTCTCCGACGGCTCCAAGTGCGACAGCGCCAACATCCTCGACATCCTCGGCGAAGGCAACCGCATCGCCGTCACCGACCCGGTGTATCCGGTGTATGTGGACAGCAACGTGATGGCGGGCCGCACCGGGGATGCCGATGACGCGGGCCAGTACGGAGGCCTCACCTACCTTCCCATCAACGCCGAGAACGGCTTCACGGCCCAGATCCCCACGGAGAAGGTGGATCTGATCTACCTCTGCTTCCCCAACAACCCCACCGGGGCGGTGGCCACCAAGGAGCAGCTCAAGGCCTGGGTGGATTACGCCCGCGCCAACGGCGCCCTGATCCTGTTCGATGCCGCCTATGAGGCCTTCATTCAGGATCCCGCGCTGCCCCACTCGATCTATGAGATCGAGGGGGCCCGCGAGTGCGCGATCGAATTCCGGTCTTTCTCCAAGAACGCCGGCTTCACCGGCACCCGCTGTGCCCTCACCGTGGTGCCCCGCGGCCTGATGGGCACCGCCGCCAATGGCGAAGCGGTGGAGCTGTGGGCCCTGTGGAACCGCCGCCAGTGCACCAAGTTCAACGGCGTGAGCTACATCGTGCAGCGCGGCGCCGAAGCGGTGTATTCCCCGGAAGGCCAGGCCCAGGTGAAGGCGCTGATTGCCTTCTACATGGAGAACGCCGCGATCATCCGCCGCGAACTCAGTAGCGCCGGTCTGCAGGTGTATGGCGGCGAGCAGGCGCCCTACGTGTGGATCAAGACCCCTGATGGGGTGGATTCCTGGGGTTTCTTCGATCTGCTGCTGAGCAAGGCCAACGTGGTGGGCACCCCCGGCAGCGGCTTCGGTGCTGCCGGCGAGGGCTACTTCCGCCTCTCGGCCTTCAACAGCCGCGAGAACGTGCTGGAGGCGATGCGCCGTATCCAGGCCGCTCTGCAGAACTGAGCGGGCCAGAGGACTAAACAGACACGAGGAGGGTCAGCCCGAGAGCACCTTGGGCTGACTCAGGCGACTCAGGCCACCCCACAGGCACAGAGAAATCACGATCAACGCGAGCGCAAGCCCCCCCTGAACAAGGGCGAAGGCACTACTTCGCAATGGACTGTGGCTCAACAGGCCGATCGCCTCGCTGGCAGCAGCAGCGATCAGAGACTGCAACCCCTTACCCAGGCTGGCGATCGAAGACACGCGGCCCTGCATCTGGGGCACGGTCAACCCCTGCAGCAGCGCCATATCCAGGTTGATGGCAAAGACACTGAAAGCGCCAGCCAAAAAGGCCGACAGCGACGACCAATAGATCACCCGACTGAATGTGAGTAAGAGCAGCGAGCACCCCAGGCCCAGCGACGCGAGGGCCAGGGCGATGAAGCGCGGGCGCTGCTCAGTGCTGGCCACACCCACCAGCGACCCGACCAAGCCCCCGAAACCGACGGCTGATAACAGAGCGGCATAGGCGGTGTGATCGGAACCAAGCGGGGCGCTGTCGTGCACGAAGATCGGCAGCAACGCCTGAAAGGGAAGGCCCAGCAACATCACAACCGCCAGCAACTGCATCAGGACGACCAGAACATGACGCGAGGCCACATAAACGAGTCCCTGACGGATGCCCACAAGCACATCGCCAACCTGGAGGCGCTGGCGCAGCGCACGATCGACGCTGGGCACCCTGGGCAGAAAAGGGAAGCAAAGAATAATCGGCAGATAACTGGCGACGTTGAACAGAAATGCCCACTCCTCATTGGCATGTCCGCGCCCGCCGATACTCAACAGGACCCCGCCCAGTGCCGGGCCAAAAACAGCAGTGATCTGGGACGAAACACTGAACACCTGTTGCGCCACAACGAGATCCTCGCTGCATACCATTTCGCCGATCAGAGCCGTGCGCGCGGGTGTATCAAAAGCCGAGATCACACCATTGCAGGCGCTGACAGCCACCAGCAACCACAGGGGAACAACGCCTTTGATTGAGACCAACCAAAGCACAGCGGCCACTAAGAACAACGCCGATTCGGTGGCCATATAGAGCTTGCGTCTGGCCGTACGATCCGCGGCTGCTCCACCGAAGAGTTCAAGCAGCAGCTGAGGGATGCCATAGCCCAAGGCCAACAGGGCAATGCCATGGGATCCATAGAGCCGCACCGTGAGCCAGCTCATGGCCATCACATAGGCACTCGTCCCCAGGTTGGAGAGCGTGCTTGCCAGCCAGAAGGCCCGGAAGGTTGACAGGCTCCAGAGCCTGGGCAAAGCCGACAAATGGCGCTGGCTCATTCGGCCCCGTGCTGAGTTGCCAATCTAATTGGCAAAGAGCGGATGACGGACTGATGCTGCGCTGATTCAGTCGACATCGTCCAGGCTGCACGATTGGTTGCCTCCGTCCAGAAGCGGCGCAATGCCATTGCCGTTTTGGCATGGGAGCCCGCCACAAGTGTTGGCTCGTAATGGGCACTTGCAGCTGCCACATCGCCCCCAGGAGAATGGCGCGAAAAACGACCTGGATCAATTAGAAACAGGGCTGTCGTCTGATCCCAGAGCAGCATTTTCCCGCCGGGCCCCTTCGCCACAGCAGCAGGTTCCCAAGTCGAGAGAGAACTGCAGGGTCGGCCTTTGCTTTGCGGCGTCGTGTAGAACGACGAGCAACGGATGGGATTGATCAAGGCCTGCCGCAAACGACCGGGCAAACCCTGCGTCATGAGTCCACGCGAACCGGCGCCGTTGCCCCCTGCCACTCCAGCAACCATGGCATAAGTGGGGGTGTAGCAAGACGCCTGACGCACACCGCCAGTCTCACAATCGACAACGCCGGGGAGATCAACAAAAAATGTGCTGCTGGGCTTGAGCTGCTGCGTCGCAGCCGCACAAGCCAGCAAGTCATAAAGACAGTTGAAGGAATGGTGTCTCGATTTCCCGGCGCCAACCGCGATCGGCTGTCCCGTGATCACCACTCGATTCAGCTTGTGACGAATCAGCGGGGCGTAGTGAATGAAGGAGGTGAATGGTGCCGTCAGCAGGACCGTGACGTTCTGACAGTCGACCACCGCTCGCTGGAGCTTCTGCGGATAACCGGGATCCTCGGGCCAGGCCTGGGGCTGCACGGCAAGCAGCCCATTGGCACGATTCATCATGGCCCTGAAGAACGGCATCCAGGGCCATTGGCGTGGATCAGGCGCTTGCCTCTGCAACCCGCCGACCAGAACGGGAATGCTTCTGGGAGCCGACGGCTTGCGCTGCCCATGGACCAGCGCAGCCGCCGCTGGAGCAGCCTGTGTGGGGATCGTGTAGCCCTCGGTCTGCACGATCGCGGCGACACGCCTGTTGGCGATCACCAGAGGAATCGCCATCATGTCGTCGATGTCGTAGTCGTTGTCGATCACCACGCACTGATCACTGCGACTGATCGGGCTCGGCCGCGAGGACGGGCTGGCCAGCAGCAGTGGCACGGACACACCAGCAGCCAGCAAGGGTTGGATCAGCATCTGACTCCATCAGCCGCAGCGCGAAGCGCGGTTTCGAGCTCCGTAAACTGACATGCGCGCAGAGCGGTTCAGCGTTGCTGCCCAACTCGCTTATGGCTGTTGTGACGACCCTTGAGACCAGCTTGGTCAGCGCTACGGGGACCCCAGAGCGGGAAACCGGAGGTGCTGCAGTGATGGAGAAAGCACCCGAACGGGTGCGCAAGCCTTCACCTCGCTACAAGGTGCTGCTGCACAACGACCCGGTGAACACCATGGAATTCGTGGTGACCACCCTGCGGCAGGTGGTGCCGAGCCTGAGCGAGCAGGACGCGATTGCCGTGATGCTGGAGGCCCACAACACCGGCGTGGGCCTGGTGATCGTGTGCGACATCGAGCCGGCCGAGTTCTACTGCGAGAGCCTCAAGGCCAAGGGCCTCACCAGCACGATCGAGCCCGAGGAGTGAACACCAGTGACACCGACCCGCGGCCGCACTGGCTAGGCACCCTGCTCTACCCCGCCGCGCTGCTGGCGGTGTTTCTGGGAGGCCAGTTGCTGCTGGGCGGGGCAGGGGTGCCGGCAAGCCAGCGCGCAGCACTTGCGGCTCTGCCGAGCCTGGCGGCTCTGCTGCTGACCCTGCCGCTGCGCCTGCGGCGCACCTGGGGCGACAACCAGCCGTGGCGGCGCCTGGGGGTGCGGCAACCACTGCCCCGCCCCCTGCTCCGCGGGCTGATCAAGGCGTTCCTGCTGCTCACCCTGCTGGAGCTCGGGCTGGCCTGGACTGGGCAGCTGCAATGGCGTCCAGCCCTCAGCCCGGGCCTGTTGCTCAATGGATTGGGCCTGGGTCTGGGCGTGGGCTTCGCCGAGGAACTGCTGTTTCGAGGCTGGCTGCAGGGAGAGCTGGAGCTGCTGGTGGGACGCCAGCGGGGGCTGATCCTGCAGGCCACGGTGTTCAGCCTGGCGCACACCCGCTTCAACCTGCCCCCTCTGCAGCTGGTCGGTCTGTTGGGAGGGCTGCTGCTGCTCGGGCTGGCCCTGGGGCTCCAGCGCCGTGCCGATGGCGGATCGCTCTGGGGGGCCGTGGGCCTGCACGCTGGTCTGGTGGGCGGCTGGTTTGTACTGAACCAGGGCCTGTTGCCAGTGAGCGCCGATGCCCCCGCATGGCTGATGGGACCGAACAACCCGATCGGTGGGCTGCTGGGCTGGCTCGGACTGACGCTGTTGCTGCTGGCCAGGCGGCGCTGGTGGTGAATCGATCAGGGCCTGGCGCAAAAGGCCTTGGGCAGGAAGGCCCTGGGCAGA
>JBILDP010000114.1:0-7125 GCA_044352535.1 Prochlorococcaceae cyanobacterium | reverse complement strand
CACCGCCCATGCCCGCAGCGATGAACACCAGGTCGGCTCCCTGGAGGGACTGCTGCAGTTCGGCCCGGGATTCCTCAGCTGCCTTCTGACCGATCACCGGGTTGCCGCCGGCCCCCAGTCCCCGGGTCAGCTTCTGGCCCAGCTGGATGCGTTGCTGGGCTGCCGACTGCAGCAGGGCCTGGGCGTCGGTGTTGAGCACCCGATAGCCGACACCCTGCAGATCCGAGGCGATCATGCGGTTGACCGCGTTGCTGCCGCCTCCGCCAACGCCGATCACCTCAATGCGGGCCGACTGGCTGGGCACGATGCCGGCGTCGTTCGCCATGGGTGAAGTGGTGGCGTCAGTCAAGGGCTGCATTATGTCGTTGATGCGGGACCGCAACACGGCGGATGACACACCTTGGCGCGTTTGGGGGCATACCGCAATCCATGATTGTGGTGGGCTTACACAGGGACTGCCGGCCCGAGGCTGGCTCAGGGGCGTGTGGTGGGGGGTCTGAGCGTTCTGGCAGGTCCGGGTAACCCCAGCTCCGGCTGTTCCGGGTCGCTGAGATCGATGGATTGCAGCTTGCGACCCTTCACGGCTGACGGCAGTTGCTGCACCAGGTGCTCCAGCACCTCCAGGCGCCGGGGCAACTGCTGATCCGGCGGCCCAAGTCGCACCCGCCCGAGGCTGGCGCTCTGCAGCCACAGGCTGCCGCCGGGCTCGAAGCGGATCTCGCGCAGGTCGCTGCCCAGCCTGGGCTGAAAGTCGAGCACCGTGGCCAGGCTGGCCCGCTGTCGCGCGCTCCAGCCGCGCACCACCAGCGGGCTCTTCAGGTTGGCGCTGAGGTTCTGGCCCTGGCGACTGCTCATCCAGTTGCCCAGCCGATCCACAAAACCGCTCTCCGTGCCCTGGTTGCTGCGGCGCTCGGCCCGGGCCACCGGCTCCCGGTCCACCAATTGCACCCGCAGCCTTGGCGGTGCCATCAGCCGGTTCACCTGCACCTGTTCCACTGGCAGAGCAGACGTGAGTGCGGCTGCCATGCGTCGGGGCTCGAGCGTGAGCAGGGGCTGGGGAAAGCGCAGATTGGCGGCCTGCAGCACCTGCTCGCGGCTCACCTGGCGGCTGCCCATCACTTCCACCTGGCTGGGGTCCGTGAGTGTCCAGCCCTGGCGCAGCAGGGCATAGCCAAGGCCGGCGCTGCAGGCCAGCAGCACAACCAGCCGCCAGAGATTGCGCAGCCGCTCCTGACGGCGTTGCTGGCGCAGCAGCCGGCGCCTCTCCACCCCTGGCGGACGAAGGGTCTGGCTCACAGTTCGCAGCGGGACCGTGCCATCAATTCGGAGATCCAGCGGCGGGCCCGCTCGGCATCGGCAAAGGGGAGGTCCTTCTGCACGCCGCCGCCCACCAGGCGCAGCCTGCAGGCCCCTTGGGCCTCTTCGGTGAGGGGGGCCTCACCGGAGCGCAGCGCCAGCAACTCCACCAGTTCCAGGTGCTTGATCACGAAGGCGTCGTCTTCCTTGAGCTGGCCCGCCTCAAAGGTGGCCCAGCTCAGCACGCCATCCACAAGCCTGGCGGCACCGCAGCCATCGAGCTTGGCCAGCTCAGCCCCCTCGGCCCACTCGCGAAACAGGCGCTGCCGGCGCCGCTCCAGCCAACCAAGGGCTGTGAGCAACACAAACACCACCAGCAGCGGCAGCCACAGCAGACCGTGGCTCATGGCAAATAAACCTGACTCATGGCAAAACCGGGCTCATGTTGCCGGGCCTCCCCCAGGTGCGGAGCGGTGCCATTGTCTCGCCCCTTCGATCAATTCGTGCAGCAGTGCATCGAGTGCAACACCACTGGCAGCCCAGAGCATCGGATACATGCTCTGGCTGGTGAAACCGGGCAGGGTATTGATCTCGTTGAGCCAGAGTTCGCCGGAGGTTTCGCTGTAGAAGAAATCCACCCGCGACAGTCCCTGGGCGTTCACGGCCTGACACGCCCGGATCGCCAGGGTCCGGGCCCGCGCACTGATCGATTCGGGCACCACGGCCGGGATCACCGTGTGGCTCTTGCCCTCGCTGTATTTGGTGTCGTAGTCGTACCAGTCGGCGTCGAAGCAGATCTCCCCCAGCACTGAGGCCGCGAGCGGCGTGGCACCTCCGCCCTTCACAGCGCATTCCAGCTCGCGCACACGCACACCCTGCTCCACGACCAGGCGTGGGTCCAGGGCCGCTGCAGCCTGCAGCCCGGCGAGCAGCTCGCCACGGCTGGTGGCCTTGCTGATTCCAACCGAGGACCCCATGTTGGCGGGCTTCACGAAACAGGGGTAGCCCAGTTGCTGTTCCAGTCGAGCGAGCAGGGACTCGACATCCCCTCCCTGGGCCGGATCGAGCTCGCTGGCGTTGATGCAGGTATAGGGCACCTGCGCCAGGCCGGCGGCGGCGAAGGCGGCCTTCATCGCCTGTTTGTCCATGCCCACTGCCGAGCCCAGCACGCCCGAGCCCACGTAGGGCACCTGCATCAGGGTGAACAGGCCCTGGATCGTGCCGTCCTCCCCATTGGGGCCGTGCAGCACCGGGAACCACACCTCGATGTCGAGTGCGCCGGCGGGAAGGCCGCGGAAGCCACCGCCTGCGAGGGAAATGCCGAACTGGCGGGCCGCCGCTTCCAGCTGCTCCGGGCTGGCCGGCGTGCCCTGCGCCAGCACTGTGCCGGCCAGCTCAGGCCCCCACCAGCGGCCTTCGGGATCGATGTAGAAGCAGGTGGTGCGATAGCGGCTGGCGTTGCTGCCGCTCGCCAGCCCCCGCGCCACCGTGGCTGCCGAGCGGATCGACACGGCGTGTTCACCTGAGGCTCCACCGAAGATCAGACCCACGTGAACGGGGCCAGCGGCAGGGGTGGCGGGGCTGGCGGCAGGGGGCATCGATGAACGAATGGCGGCAGAGGGGGGGACCCACCCAGCCTTGCAACCACACGGGCTGGTGCAGCGAGAGGCTGGGGGTCAGGCCAGTGTGCCGCTCAGAGAGAAGGCGCGCACCTCCTCGATCCGCACATCCACCAGCGCTCCTGGCTGGATGGCGGTGCCGTCGCGCTGCTCACCGGGGAAGAAGGTGAGCCGGTTGGTGCGGGTGCGGCCCATCACCTGCGCCGGATCCTTGGGGTTGGTGCCCTCCACCAGGATCTGTTCCACGCGGCCGGCATAGCGGGTGCTGCGTTCTCTGGCTTTTTTCTCCACCAGGGCGTTGATCTCGCGCAGGCGCTCCACCTTCACCTCCTCGCTGAGCTGATTGGGCCAGTCGGCGGCGGGGGTGTTGGGCCGCGGTGAGTAGGCGGCGGTGTTCACCTGGTCGAAACCGATCGCCTCGATCAGATCCAGGGTGCGGCGGTATTGGGCGTCGGTTTCGCCGGGGAAGGCCACGATCACATCGGCGCTGATCGAAGCCTCGGGCATGCGCTCCCGGATGCGCTCGACGATGCGGCGGTAGCGGTCCACCGTGTAACCGCGGGCCATCGCCTTGAGCACGGCGTCGTCGCCGCTCTGGAATGGGATGTGGAAGTGCTCGCACACCTTGGGCAGATCGGCGCAGGCGTCGATCAGCCGCTCGGTGAAGTAGCGCGGGTGGCTGGTGGCGAAGCGGATCCGCTCGATCCCCTCCACGTCGTGCACGAACTGGAGCAGGTCGGTGAGGGTGTGGGTGCGGCGGCCTTCGGGGGTGATGCCCGGCAGGTCGCGGCCGTAGGCGTCGATGTTCTGGCCCAGCAGGGTGATCTCCTTGAACCCCTGGGCGGCCAGGCCCTCCATCTCCAGCCTGATGGCCTCGGGCAGGCGCGACTGCTCCTTGCCGCGCACCGAGGGCACCACGCAGTAGGTGCAGCGCTCGTTGCAGCCGTAGATCACGTTCACCCAACCGCAGATCGTGCTGTCGCGGCGGGCGGTGGTGATGTCTTCGAGGATGTGGTGCTCCTCGGTGGCCACCACCTGCTGGCCCTGCTCCACCTGGGCCAGCAGCACATCGAGCCGGTTGGCGTGCTGGGGCCCCATCACGAGATCCAGCTCGGGCACGCGGCGCAGCAGCGATTCCCCCTCCTGCTGGGCCACGCAGCCGGCCACCACCAGGGTGAGGTTGGGGTTGGCCCGCTTGCGCTGCGCCTGGCGCCCCAGGTAGCTGTACACCTTCTGCTCAGCGTTGTCGCGGATCGTGCAGGTGTTGTAGAGCACCAGATCGGCCTCCAATTCGGCCTGGGCCTCGCGGTAGCCCATCGATTCGAGGATCCCGGCCATCCGCTCGGAATCCGCCTTGTTCATCTGGCAGCCGAAGGTGGTGATCCAGTAGCTGCCGCGCCCTGCCTGGGGCGCCGGGGGGGCCGGAGTGCTGGCCTGGGAGAGGGTCGCCGTCATGGCTTCAGTTTCGGCCATGGCTGGTCAGGGCTGTTGCCTGGCCAGGCGCTGACGCGGGCCCGGGGCCGTGCCAGCTTGAAGCCAGCGCTCCCGCTTCCATGCGCCTGAGTCTGCGCCGCTTCCCGCTCACCAAGGCCGTGCCGCTGGTGATCAGCCGCGGCAGCACCAGCGCGGTGGAGCACCTGCTGGTGGAGATCGAGCACCAGGGGATCCGGGGTTACGGCGAGACCGGCGGCTTTGACACCGGCCATCGCGCCTACGGCACCGAGGGCATCGCCGCTGAGCTGGAGGCCATGGCGCCCCTGCTCGCCCCCCTGGCCCCCGAGCCCCTGCAGGCTCTCGAACCCCTGCTGGCGGAGCTCAGCCCACCGGCGCGCTGCGGCCTTGATCTGGCCCTGCATGACTGGTGGGGGCAACGCCTGGGGCAACCGCTGCACCGACTCTGGAGCCTGGATCCGGGCGCGTGTGTCGCCACCAGCGTCACCCTCGGGCTGGGGGAGCCCGCGGCGGTGCTGGCGCGTCTCGAGCGCTGGTGGCTGCAGCTGCCCGCCAGCCGCATCAAGCTCAAGCTGGGCAGTCCCGACGGCATCGCCCACGACCTGGCCCTGCTGGAGGCCGTGGCGGCGGCCCTGGAGCAGCGGCGGCAGAGCACCGGCGTGGCCTGCGAGCTGCAGGTGGATGCCAACGGCGGCTGGGACCTCGACACCGCCAGGGCCATGCTGGAACCGCTGGCGCGGGCTGGCGTGGTGCTGCTCGAGCAGCCGCTGGCGCCCCAGGCCGACCCCGAGGCCGACAGGGCGGGCTTGGCGGCGCTCCACCCCGGTTGCCCGCTGCCGCTCGTGGCCGATGAGAGCTGCTGGAATCTGGCCGATCTGCTGCGGCTGGCGCCCCACGTGGATGGCATCAACATCAAGCTGCTCAAGAGCGGTGGCCTGGCGGAGGCCCTGCTGATGGCGCGCACGGCGCGGCGGCTGGGTTTGGGGGTGATGCTCGGCTGCTACTCCGATGGCTCGCTGCTCAACGGTGCCGCTGCCCAGTTGCTGCCGTTGGTGCGCTGGCCCGACCTCGACAGCCACCTCAACCTGGTCGACGATCCATTTGTGGGGCTGGAGCGGTGCGGCGATGTGGTGGAGCCGCCAGCGGCAGCGGGGATCGGGGTGAGGCCCGCACAGGAGGTGGACCGATGCTGAAACCCGAACACCGGGTGGTGTTGCTGTTGCACGGCGGCCTGGCCGACCTCTCCGGCAAGACCGGCCTCACCCTGCTCCGCTATCGGCGCGGGCCTGTGGTGGCGGTGGTGGATCCGCAGCAGGCCGGCCGCAGCCTGCTGGAGGTGACGGGCATCGACCGGCAGGTGCCGGTGGTTGGCTCGCTGGACGAGGCCCTGCCCTATGGCCCGGAGGTGGCGGTGATCGGGCTGGCCCCCTCCGGCGGGCGGCTGCCGGCCCCGGTGCGCACGGATCTGGCGGCCGCCCTGCGGGCGGGGCTGAGTGTGGCCAGCGGTCTGCACAGCCGCATCGGCGAGGACCCGGAGCTGGCGCCGCTGCGGCGCGATCCCGCCTGGATCTGGGACCTGCGGCGCGAGCCCGAGGGACTGGTGGTGGCTGCGGCCCGGGCGGCCGCCCTGACCTGCCGTCGCCTGCTGGCGGTTGGCTCCGACATGGCCGTGGGCAAGATGAGCGCCTGCCTGGAGCTGGGGGCTGCAGCGGATCGGCTGGGCATCCCTGCCCGCTTTGTGGGCACGGGGCAGGCCGGCATCCTGATCAGCGGCCGGGGCGTGGCCCTCGATGCGGTGCGGGTGGATTACGCCGCCGGGGCCGTGGAGGCCGCGGTGCTGCAGGCGGCGGAGGGCCTGGGGCCTGAGGGCCTGGTGCTGGTGGAGGGTCAGGGATCCCTGGCCCATCCAGGCTCCACCGCCACCCTGCCGCTGATCCGCGGCAGTCAGCCCACCGATCTGCTGCTGGTGCACCGGGCCGGCCAGCGCCACATCAAGGGCCTGCCGGAGCTGCCGCTTCCACCCCTGCCCGAGCTGATCGCGGCGGTGGAGGCGCTGGCGGCCCTGGGGCGGCCCGATGGTCTGCGGCCCAGGGTGAGGGCTGTGGCCCTCAATTGCGGCCATCTGGACGACGCGGCAACGGAGAGGGCCGTAGCTGCAGCTGCCGTGGAAACCCGATTGCCCTGTGCCGATCTGGTGCGCTCAGGAGGGGAAATTTTGCTCAGCAGCTTCCTCTGCTGAGGCAGGAGGAGAGCAAGCTGAGAAAAAAGGGCGAGCGAGGGGACTCGAACCCCCGAATAGCGGCGCCACAAGCCGCTGCCTTAACCACTTGGCGACGCCCGCCGCGCTCGGCAAATGTACCAAGCCGGCAGCGCTGGCTCGCTGCAACCCGGCGAATTCGGTGCCATCCTGCGCGCCATGCACCGGTTGCCCTGTCTGCCCCTGTTTGCCTCCCTGGCGATTCTGGCGGGGTTGGTGGCGAGCAACCCCAGCGGAGAAGACTTCCAACGCTTCGCCGCCGATCGGCTGGTGGATGAGATCGCCGAGGAGCTCTGCCGCGAAGGGCAGTTGCCGCTGTTGCTGCGGATGGCGGTGGGTAACTGCGAGCAGCTTGTTCGTGACCAGAGCAACGCCCTGGCGGCGGTGGTGCAGACCCACACTCGCCGCACCAACCTGGGTCTGTTCAGCCTCTTCCAAAGCCGGATCGGCGGCCAGCGGTTGCTCGATTGGCGTGTGCCCCGCTTCCATGCCCTGGTGCTG
>JBILDP010000113.1:0-7140 GCA_044352535.1 Prochlorococcaceae cyanobacterium | reverse complement strand
AACTGCTCAGTGGCGAGGCGGCCACGCACCGGATCGGGATCAGCGACGCCCACGAGGGCGGCATCCTTGATCAGGCTCAGCACCCGGGCGTGGTGCCAGCCCATGTTGCCGATGCCGATGACCCCCACACGTACCGGGTTCATGGCAGGGCCAGCCGCATTGGCGGCATTATCGGGGATCAGACCTCCCCTCCCGCGCGACGGTCGCTCTGGCGGTCGATCTGCACGCGGGCGATGCGTGGGCCGTCCATCGCCATCACACGAAACTGGAACCCCTTCCAGCGCAACCCCTCCCCGGGGGTGGGGATGTGCTGGAGGCGCTCCAGCAGGAAGCCGGCCAGGGTGTGATGGCCCTCCGCCTCCGGCAGCTGCAGGCCGAGTTGGCGGTTGAGCTCGAAGATCTCCAGATCCCCCGCCACCGACCAGGAGCCGTCGGCCAGGGGCTGGAGATCCTCATCGGGCTCCAGCGGGTTGTCATCGTCACCGACGATTTCACTGGTGAGGTCGGCCACGGTGACCAGTCCCTCCGTGCCACCGTGCTCATCCACCACCACCAGCAGGGGCTGGCCACTGCGAATCAAGGGCAGGAGCTCTGCCAGGGAGGCACTCTCCTGCACCCGTGCCACAGGCGTGATGTAGGGGGCCAGGGGGCTGTCGGGGCTCAGCAGGCCCCGGGCGATGGGATCGGCGAGGCGGCGCAGGTCGAGCAGGCCGCGCAGGTCATCGAGCGACTGGCCGGTCACCGGAAAGCGGGCATGGGCGGTGGCGTGCACCTCCCGCATCAGGGCCGCAAAGGTGACATCCACCGGCAGGGTGACCATGCGGGAGCGGGGCACCATCACCTCCCGCACGAGGGTGTCGCGCAGCGAGAACACCCCCTCAAGGATGTTGCGCTCATCCGGCATGAGTCCGGTGACGCTGCCCGATTCGATCAGGGTTTCCAGCTCACCGGCCGAGAGCCCGGGCACCAGCTCATCCCAGTTGCGCGGCAGACCCAGCAGACACAACAGACCGGTGGTGAGCCGCTCGATCACCGAGAGCAGGGGAGCCAGGCTGCGACTGAAGGATTCCAGCAGCGGTGCCAGCTGCAGAGCCGAAGCCTCAGGACGGTGCAGCACCCAGGCCTTGGGCACCAACCCACCAACCAACGTGGCCAGCAGCACCAACACCAGAAACAGCGCTGCATCCAGGGCCAGCGGGGGCCAGCCCAAACCGTGCCCCAGCCGCTCCGCCAGGCCTCGGCCCGCCCAGCCCAGCGCCACCAGCACCAGCGCCGCCCCGAGCTGGGTGGCCACCAACACCCGCCGCAACCGTTGCTGCAGCCTGGCCACAGCGGCCGCTCCGGCGGTGCCGGCCTCGGCCATCTGCTGCACCCGACTGGGGCGCAGCCGAATCAGGGCAAATTCCGCCGCGGCAAAGAAGGCCAGCAGGGCCAGCAGCACAGCCAGCGCCAGAACCTGGATCACTCGGGGATCACACGGGAATGGGGGTCGCGAGGATCGAACTCGCCTAAGGCGGATTATGAGTCCGCTGCATTCACCAGATTGCTAGACCCCCGGCGGGTGCGGCTCCGATCAATCGATGCCGGCGCGGGTCTACCACAGCCCGCGCACCGGCGGGGTTCCATCTGGCCCACCGCCGTACCGGAAACCGGCGGTTCCGCCTGGACTGGCGCCACTGGCGCCACTGGCGCCAAGGCTGCCACTGAAGCCGTTGTTGATGTCGGCTGTGCGCCAGGGCATCGGATCGCTCTGCTGCTCCAGCAACACCCGGTAGGTGTTCTCCAGGGCAGTGCCGTCCCAGACGATCGTCTGATCCGGGAAACCGAAGCCCATCACCCTGGTGCCATCGCCACCGCCCATGGCGATGCCGAGCAGATCGGTGATCTGGTTGGTGATCGAAACACCCTGGGCGAAAGGAGCGGTGTAGGTGTTGAAGCGGCGCTGCACCAGTTGGGGAGTGGTTTCCACCGCGACACAGCGGGTGACCTCCACCGGCCCGACTGCATTCAGCTCCGGTGCATTGGGAACAGCGGCGCCAGGAGCGCCTGCAGTGGTCATCGGCGGCGCTTCCAGGGTGGTGGTGCAAACCACCGGCCCGGACCAGGCAGCCGCAACGGCGAAGCCTGCGGGCAGAGCCAGGGCGGGGACCAGCAACGCCCGTACAACGACAAGGGGCTTGGGCATGGGGCTCACCAATGGGGGCGCACCCGGCAGCGACCGGCAGATGCAAAGGGGGTGCACGCAAACTAGGCAGCATCCGCCCGCAACACCAGCCTTGGCATCGATTTCCCTGCCCGCAGAGCCGTCAGCGATGCGCCAGCTGCTGGTGGAGCGGCTGGCCAGTCGGGCCTACCGCCACGGCGAGTTCACCCTGGCCTCCGGCCGCAGCAGCAATCACTACGTGAACTGCAAGCCCGTGAGCCTCAGCGGCGAAGGGCTTGCCCTGCTCGGTGCCCTCATGCTCGAGCACGTGGAGCCGCAGGCCGCAGCCGTGGCCGGGCTCACCCTGGGGGCCGATCCACTGGTGAGCGCGGTGGCGATGCGCGCCGCTCTGGATGGCCGCCAGCTGGATGCCCTGATTGTGCGCAAGGAAGCCAAGGGCCATGGCACCGGCGCCTGGCTGGAGGGTCCGCTGCCGGCGCCGGGCAGCATGATCACCGTTCTGGAAGACGTGGTGACCACGGGCGGCTCGTCGCTCAAGGCCGTGCACCAGCTGCGCGAAGCCGGCTATGTGGTGAACCGGGTGGTGGCGATCGTGGATCGCCAGGAGGGCGGTCTGGAGGCGATGACCGCCGCCGGCCTTGAGCTGCGCAGCCTGGCGCTGCTGGAGGAGGTGGCGCGCGTGAGTGCCGCAGCCCAATGACCGGCTCCCCGATGCAAACGAGCACCAACCCCTGGGCCTGGCAGCCCCAACAGCCCGCCTATGCCCGCCTGGCGGCGTCGGTGATCCGCCTGGAGGGCAGCGGCAGCCGCCGGTTCCTGCACGGCCAGACCAGCGCCGCCATCGAACTGGCGCCACCTGGTCAGTGGATCTCCAGCTGCTGCATCAGCCCCACCGGCCGGATGCGGGCCCTGGCGGAGGTGTTGGTGGATCAGGACGGTGCCTGGCTGGTGATCAGCGGCGGCGACGGCACCCAGGTGCACCAGTCGCTGGATCGGGTGCTCTTCCCCGCCGACCGGGTGCGCCTGGGCCCACCGCAACGGGCCTGGTGGCTCCTGCCCGTGGCCCGTGCAGAGCACATGCAGGACGCCAGGCAACGGGGAGAACCAGCAGCCCCATGCCCAACCCAGAGCGGAAGCAGCGGCAGCTGGCAGGCCTGGGGGGATGGACGTGGGTGGCAGCTCAACAGCGGCGACGTCCGTGTGATCGCCCCCGATGAGACAGGCGACTCACACAGCCAGTCGCTGGTGCTGCTGGCTGATGGCACCCCACCTTCCGCTGAACAGCTGCCAACGGCCTGGGCCGGCCTCCAGCCGCTCAGCGCCGCAGAGCAGGAGCGCTGGCGCATCCAGCAGGGGCTGCCGGCGGTCCCTGGCGAACTCAGCGACGACCACAACCCCTTTGAGCTGGGGCTGGCACCACGCGTGAGCCTCAACAAGGGCTGCTATGTGGGCCAGGAGACCCTGGCCAAACTGGCCACCTACGACGGCGTGAAACAGCAGCTGCGTCGCTGGCACTGGCGGCAAACGGCCAGTGAACAGGCCCCGGAAACGGGTCAGGAGCTGCGGAGCCCGGCCAGCGCTGCGAGGGATGACGAAGGACAGCCCGAACGCCGCCTTGGGCGGATCAGCTCCCTGCTGGAGCTCCCCGATGGAGACCGCATCGGCCTGGCGCTGGTGCGCCGCCAGGGCCTGGAACAGGGGCAACTGCAGGCTGGGTGCTGGAGTCGATCCGATGCGGCACCGGCCACCCTGACCCTGTCAACACCCGCCCAGTTCGTGGCGCCACCGGTGGGAGCCGGAGGCTCCGGGGGCTGAACGCGCCAATCTCAGCTCACCGCATGGGCCAGGCCGGTGCACCCGCTGATGCCTCCGGTGACCCTGAATCCAGGCGCTGATCCTGATCCAGCAGCCAGCTCACCACCGCCCAGGTGGCCAGGTTGTCGTCGCGGTTGTAGGTGAAGATCCGCTCCAGCCGGGCCACACCTCCATCGCGCCGCCACTGGCGCCACCAGAGCAGACAGCGGGCTCCATCCACCCCCGGCTGGCTCCAGCGAAACCCGAGCCAGCCGGCCACAGCCTTGAGGCCGTAGCTGTTCACCGGCAGCCGCCAATGGCTACGGAGCCGGGCGTGCACGTCGAGCATCCGGGCTTTGAGCTCGCCGATGTCCGACTCCCGGGCCCCCTGGCGCTGGGCCAGGCGCACCAGGGCGATCGCCTCGGTTTCGCCGTAGTGCAGCAGCGGCCAGCCGGGGTAGCGTCCGAGGAGGCGACGCAGGCGCTGCCACAACTGGGCTTCGCCGTGCTCCTGCAGGGCCAGCAGCGGCTGATACCGCCAGGCCGGATCGGGCCCATGGGGCCAGCGGCCGTCCGCCAGACGCGCCACCACGGTGAAGCCGTGCAGGAAGTCGTCGCGGGCATCGGGATCCGACTCAATGTCGTAAAGCAGCACCCCGGGGGCAGTGTCCAGTTCGGACAGCGGGCCAGGGTGCCGCCTGGTGGGGCTGCCCACTGGCTCAGGGGCGAGGGGCTGTGGCCGACCGCTGGCCTGCACCCGGGCCTGGGCCACCAGGGCAGCGGCGATGTCGCGGTGCTGCTCGCCATGCACCGCCAGGGCCTCTGCCAACTGCTCCGGATCGCATGCGGCCAACTGGGGCAGGCTGGTGATCCCCTGCTCCAGCAGCATCTCGCGACGCTTGCCGCCGATGCCGCTCACCTCGCTCAGGTGTCCCTGCACCGCCGCCTCCCGATCGCAGAGGCCGCGCCAACCGCACAGCACACACTTCTTGCGATCGGCCACCAGCGGTGGCGGCTGGTCGCGCCCCAGGTCACCGGCAAGACGCACCACGGCATCGTCGAGCTGGGCCTGGAGCCCTCCGGAGAGATTGAGCCGCTCGCGCTGCAGGCCCCGGCCGGCACCCGCCACCACCAGGGCCTGGGGCACCGGTGCCTGCTGCCGCTCGGCCAGCAGGCGGCCCCAGAGGGCCAGCAGCAGCCGATGCTCGCGGGTGAGATTGCGGCCCTGGCGCCCCAGCACAGGCCGATAGGCGTGCTCGCCCCAGACGCTGGGGCCGGCAATCCGCTCCAGCAAGGCCGGATGGGCCTGCAGCTCCAGGCCATCCGGACCGCGGCCCCGCAGCCGCAGACCCACTACGCCGGGGGCAGCGGCCGCGCAGGCGGCCTCACCATGACCGGGTTTCTCGGGCAGCAAGGTCTGAAAACTGGCGAGCTGGTCACTGAGGGCCAGGGCGCGATGGGCCGTCCAGAGACGCTGGCCCGACTCGCCGTGACGGTCAAGCCAGGCGCGCCGCTTGCAACGCAGCCAGCTGCGCAGCAGACGATCGGTGATGGGCACCTGGAACATGGCCTCACGCTAGGGGGGCCACATCCGCAGACCACCGCTTTGAATGGGTCGACGCGCGTTCCAAGCCCCCATGGCCTCTGCCCCCCTGCCCCTGGAGGCGGCCCCGATCGCCTTCGGCACCGACGGCTGGCGCGGCATTCTCGGCGTGGACATCACCGTGGAGCGGCTGCTGCCGGTGGCCGCCGCCGCAGCGGCTGAGCTGGCCCATTCGGCACCGGAAGGCCTGAGCAGCCGGGAGGTGGTGATCGGCTACGACCGCCGCTTCCTGGCCCCCGAACTGGCCGAGGCGATCGGCAGCGCCGTGCGAGGTGTGGACCTCGAACCGGTGCTGGCCGATTCACCCACTCCCACCCCCGCCTCCAGCTGGGCGGTGGTGGAGCGGGGCGCCCTGGGGGCCCTGGTGATCACCGCCAGCCACAACCCACCCGAGTGGCTGGGGCTAAAGATCAAGGGCCCGTTCGGCGGCTCGGTGGAGGGCGATTTCACCCGGCGGGTGGAAACGCGCCTGGAGGCCGGAGGCATCAGCGTGCCGATCCCCCCGGGCGAAGGCGGCGAACCCCGCTTCGACGCCCTGGGCACCTACGTGAACGGGCTGCGGGCCAAGGTGAACACCACCGCCCTGGCCGAGGGGCTGGAGCGGCTCGGTCTGAGGGTGATCGTGGACCCCATGCACGGGTCGGCCGCCGGCGTGCTGCCGGCCCTGCTGGGAGAACAGGCCTGCTCGAGCGGCGTGATCCAGGAAATTCGAGCGAACCGCGACCCGCTGTTTGGTGGCAATCCACCAGAGCCCCTGGCGCCCTACCTGGAGGAGCTGATCTGCGCCGTGCGGGCGAGCACCGCGGCGGGCCAGCCGGCGATGGGCATCGTGTTCGACGGCGACGGCGACCGCATCGCCGCCATCGACGAGCGCGGCCGCTTCTGCAGCACCCAGCTGCTGATGCCCCTGTTCATCGACCACCTGGCCCGCACCCGCCAGCTGCCAGGCACCGTGGTGAAGACCGTGAGCGGCTCCGACCTGATGCAGCTGGTGGCCGAGGGCCTGGGCCGCACCGTGCTGGAGAAACCAGTGGGCTTCAAATACATCGCCGCCGAAATGCTGGCTGGCGAGGTGCTGGTGGGCGGTGAGGAATCGGGTGGCGTGGGCTTCGGCATGCACCTGCCGGAGCGCGATGCCCCCTTTGCCGCCCTGCTGCTGATCGAGGCCCTGGTGGCAGGAGGGATTCCCCTGGGCGAACGGCTCGATGCCCTGCAGCAGGCCCATGGCGGCGCCGCCCACTACGACCGTCTCGACCTGCGCCTGCCCTCGATGGCCGCCCGCCAGCAGCTCGAAGCCCGCCTGAGCGCAGCCCCACCGGCAGAGGTGGCAGGCAGCCCGGTGCAGGAGGTGATCACCACCGACGGCGTGAAGCTGCGCTTCGGCCCGAGTCACTGGTTGATGCTGCGCTTCTCCGGCACAGAGCCGCTGCTGCGCCTCTATTGCGAGGCCCCCAGCGCCGAGCGGGTGGCCGAGGTGCTGGCCTGGGCACGTCGCTACGCCCTGGAGGCCTGATCGCCATGGCCTCCATGCTCGTGATCGCCAGCGGCAATGCCGGCAAGGTGCGCGAATTCGGCCACC
>JBILDP010000009.1:0-23056 GCA_044352535.1 Prochlorococcaceae cyanobacterium | reverse complement strand
CTCGAACTTCACCTGGCTCCCTTTTGACAGTTCCAGCCAGCTACGGCCCGATCCCGCATCCCTGGAAGGCGTCAGCCACGTGCTGGTGACGGCTCCTCCCGATGGCGAGGGCCACGACCCCTGCCTGCAGCAGCTGCTGCCGCTGCTGCATTCGCTGCCGCTGCAATGGCTGGGCTATCTCTCCACCACCGGGGTCTATGGCGACACCGGCGGCGCCTGGGTCGATGAAACCGCACCCCTGGGGGCCCGCTCCAGGCGCAGCCTGGCCCGGGTGAGCGCCGAGCAGAACTGGCTGGCGAGCGGCCTGCCGGTGCAGATCTTTCGCCTGCCGGCGATCTACGGGCCCGGCCGGTGCCCATTTCAGGGGGTGCAGGCCGGCACCAGCCGGCTGATTCACAAGCCCGGCCAGGTGTTTTCCAGAGTGCATGTCGACGACATCGTTGGCGCCCTGCTGCACTGCCTGAACGCACCGACCAGCGCGCGACCCCCGGTGGTGAATGTGACCGACGACCAGCCCTGCCCGTCGAGCGAAACGCTGGGCTATGCCGCCCATCTGCTGGCCTGCAAGCTGCCGGCGGTGGAGCGCTTCGACGAGATCGCCGAGCTGATGAGCCCGATGGCCCGCAGCTTCTGGGCCGAAAACCGGCGGGCCAGCAACCGGCTGCTGTGTCAGGGTCTGGGCTACAAGCTGCGCTACCCCAGCTATCGCGAGGGCTACCGCGCCTCCCTGGCCGAGGAGCGGCAATCCGGAGCCTCATCCGCGGCGCCCTCACCGGGATCGGCCACATAGGGCACGCCAAGATCGTCGAGCATCCGGCCCCAGCGCAACTCGATCCAGCCCCGGCTGAGACCGGAGCCAAAGCCAAACACCAGCCCCACCAGCAACAACCAGCGCAGCATGGGTGATCCGCTTGGCAGCCAGCCCCCATCCAACCCCAGCGTCGAACGGCTGGCCATCGCCCTTGGGGATCCGGCCGGCATCGGCGCGGAGGTGACGCTCAAGGCCCTGGCCGAACCCCACCTGCGCCACCTGGACGTGGTGCTGGTTGGCAGCCGCCGCTGGCTGGAGACCAGCTACCAGGACCTGCGGGCCCGATGTGGGGATGCTCTGCGCGACCCTGCCGAGCTGGAGATCGTGGATCGACCCCTGGCTGGGCCGATCCAGGCGGGAAACAGCACGGCAGCCGCAGGCGCCACCAGTTTTGCCTGGCTCACGGCCGCCGCTGATCTGGTGCAGCGGGGGCACTGCCGGGCCCTGGTCACCGCTCCGATCGCGAAAGCCAGCTGGCATGCCGCCGGCCATGCCTATCCCGGCCAGACCGAACGCCTGGCCGAACTCACCGGCACGGCCGAGGCCTCAATGCTGTTCACGGCGCGCGCACCCCATGGCCAGTGGCGGCTCAACACCCTGCTGGCCACCACCCACATCCCCCTGGCCGAGGTGAGCCGCGCGCTCACTGCGGAACGGGTGGCACGCAAGCTCGATGCCCTGCTGGGCTTCTGCAGGCAATTCAGCCCCAAGCCACACCTCGTTGTGGCAGGCCTCAACCCCCACGCCGGCGAATCCGGAGCCCTGGGATGCGAGGAGCAGAAGTGGCTCGAACCCACCCTGGCCGACTGGGCACGGCGCCACCCCGAGGTGTGCCTGGACGGACCACTGCCGCCAGACACCTGCTGGCTCCCGGCAGCGGCCGCCTGGCAAGAGCCAGGGCCGGCTCCGGATGGCTATCTGGCCCTGTACCACGACCAGGGGCTGATCCCGGTGAAGCTGCTGGCCTTCGACGCTGCGGTGAACACCACCTTGGGCCTTCCCTTTCTGCGCACCTCCCCGGACCACGGCACGGGGTTTGCGATTGCGGGGAAGGGCCAGGCCCGGGCCGCCAGCATGGCGGCCGCGATTGAAACGGCCTGGGAACTCAGCCGGGCTTGACGCGCATCAGCACCTGGCCGAATTCCACGGGGGTGCCGTTTTCCACCAGGATCTCAACCACCTCCCCACTCACCTCAGCCTCCAGCTCATTCATCAGCTTCATGGCCTCAAGGATGCACACGGTCTGGCCCACGTTGATGCGAGCACCGGGCTCCACAAACGCCGGCTCGCCTGGAGCGGGTGCACGGTAGAAGGTGGCCACCATCGGGGCCGTGATCTCCACCAGATCGCTGCGGGTGGCTGCAGCAACCGGCGGCGGAGCCGAGGGAGCCACAGGCAAGTCGGGCAGCGCAGCCGGCTGAGGCGCCAGTGGGGCCGCGGTGAGGGCCGGAGCCTGCATCACAGCCACGGGGGCCGCCGGAAGGTTGCGACGCACCTCCAGTCGGAAGTCGTCGCCCTCGAGTTTGAGTTCCTGGATATCGCTGTCGCCCAGCAGGGCAAGCAGCTTGTGGAGCTGATCGTGGTCGAGCTGCATGGTGATCAGTTCTCCCTGCCGAGGTAAGTATCGGTGCGGGTGTCGATCTTGATCTTTTCGCCCACAGACAGAAACAGGGGGACCATCACCTGCGCACCGGTTTCCACGATGGCCGGCTTGGTACCCCCGGTTGCGGTGTCGCCCTTCACGCCCGGATCGGTCTGGGTGATCTCCAGCACCACCGAGTTGGGCAGTTCCACTTCCAGGGGCTTGCCGTTCCAGGCCACCACATTCACCTCCATGCCCTCCTTGAGGTACTTGCGGCTGTCGCCGATCTGCTTGGCGGTGAGGCGGGTCTCCTCGTACGTGGCCATGTCCATGAACACGTAGTCGTCGCCCTCCATGTAGGTGTGCTGCAGGGTGCTCTTCTCGAGCACGGCCTGGGGCACCATCTCGCCGGCGCGGAAGGTCTTCTCCACCACGTTGCCGCTCTGCACCGCCTTGAGCTTGGTGCGCACGAAGGCCGAGCCCTTGCCGGGCTTCACGTGCAGGAATTCAACGACCCGCCAGACCTGGCCATCCAGCTCGATCGATGTACCGGTACGAAAGTCGTTGCTGGAGATCATTCCGGCGTGTCGGATCCGGCGGATTGTAGAGCTGGCTACCAAGCCAGGCCCAGCGCGCCTGTGCCAAAGTCCAGGCAGAGACAACGATGGCCATGGCAGGGGTGCGCTTGCGGAGTGTGAGCGGCAGGCTGAACCCCCTCGCCAAGGCGCTGCCCGCTGTGTTGAGCAGGCTGGTCGCCCCGGCGCTGGCCCTGGTGCTGCTGCTGAGCCAAGGCGCTGCCGCCCAGGCCGCCCTGCCCCAGGGCAACGCGGTGAAGGATCCGGCGGCGATCCTGCGCAATGCCCTGCCGATCCACGCCCCCGATCTGCAGGAGCTGCAGCACCGCCTGGAGAGCACCAGCGACGACCTGCGCGCCAAGCGGTGGTCGGCGCTCGCCAACACCGTGCGCCGCAGCCAGGCCCTGCTGGGCACCCGGCGGGCCGCGATGCTCGAGCAATTCGGGGCGGATCAACAAGCCGAGGCCTCTGCCCTGCTCGATCAACTGGGCAACCAGCTGCAGACCCTGGCCGCCGCCTCTGAAGCCGAGCAGCGCGATCCCTTCCTCGACGCCCGCCGCGCGGCTCTGAGCACCATCGGCCAGGCCGAAACCCTGCTGGTGGGCACGTTCCCCTATCCCATCCCCGAGGAATTTGAGGCTCTGCCACGGCTGCTCGGCCGCGCCACCGTGGTGATCAGCACCAACAAGGGCGATCTCACGGCCGTGGTGGACGGCTACAACGCGCCGCTCACCGCTGGCGCCTTCGTGGATCTGGCTCAGAAGGGCTTCTACGACGGCCTGCCCTTCACCCGGGCCGAGGATTTCTACGTGCTGCAGACCGGAGATCCCGAGGGCCCGGCTGAGGGTTACATCGATCCGAAGACGAAACTGGAGCGCACCGTGCCGCTGGAAATCCGCGTGCCGGGCGATGGCCCCCCCTTCTACAACCAGACCTTCGAGGACCTGGGCATGTTCAAGGCCGAGCCGGTGCTTCCGTTCGCCACCCTCGGCACCCTGGGCTGGGCCCACTCGGATGAGCAGCTCGACGACGGCTCCTCACAGTTCTTCTTCTTCCTCTATGAGGCTGAGCTCACCCCCGCCGGCCTCAACCTGGTGGATGGCCGTTACAGCGCCTTCGGCTACGTGGTGGATGGCTTCGACGTGCTGGAGGAGCTGGGCGTGGACGACCGGATCGTGAAGATGCGGGTGATCGAGGGAGCCGGCAATCTCCAGCCCCATGGCTGAGGCCGAAAGGCTCCAGGACCTGGGTGAATGGCAACTGATCGAGCGGCTGGGGAGGTTCGCTCCCCCTGGTCAGTTCAGCGACGACGCGGCCCTGGTGGCTGCCCCAGGCCGACTGGTGGTGAACACCGATGTGCTCGTGGATGGCGTGCACTTCAGCGAGCGCACCACCAGCCCCCACGACGTGGGCTGGCGCGCGGCCGCCGCCAACCTCTCCGACCTGGCCGCCATGGGTTGCAGCGTGAGCCTGGGCCTGACCGTAGGACTTGTGGCACCTCCCTCCACCCCCTGGAGCTGGGTGGAAGGGGTATACCGGGGCCTGGCCGCCTGTCTGCAGAGCCACGGCCATGGAGGAGTGCTGCTGGGTGGCGACTGCAGCAGCGGCAGCCAGCGGTTGCTGGCGATCACGGCCCTGGGCCCTCTGGATCCGGCGGAAGGGCCAATCCGCCGCTGTGATGGCCGCCCCGGCGACTGGCTGGTGACCAGCGGGCCCCACGGCCTCAGCCGTCTGGGCCTGGCCCTGCTTCAGCACGAACTGTCTGCCGTCGAGACCCAGTCGCTGCCCGATGCTCTGCGGCGGCGTGCCATTGCCGCCCATCAGCGCCCCGTGCCGCGCTTCGATGCCGTGTGGGCCCTGCACGCCAGCCGGCCCGACACCAGCACCTGGCGGGTAGGAGGCACCGACAGCAGCGATGGGCTGGCCGCCGCCGCCGCCGCGATTGCTGCGACCAGTGGCTGCCAAGCGCTCCTGGAACGCAGCCGTTTGCCGCTGGAACCCGGCATGGCCCAGCTGGGGCAGGCCGAGTCGTGGTGCCTGGCCGGCGGTGAGGACTTCGAGCTGCTGCTGGCACTGGAGCCCCGCTGGGCGGAACGCTGGCTGAAAGCCCTCCCCGGCAGCCAAGCCATCGGCGTGCTGACCGAAGCCCCAGCAGGGAGCGCGGATGCAGCGGTGGCGTGGGCCGTGGAGGGGCTGCAGCGAGGCAGCCCCTTGCCGTTGGGCCTGGGAGGCTTCAGCCACTTCCAGAGCCAGGATCCAAGCCCCCTCGAGCCCGAAACCTGAGCTGGTACAACCCACAAAAAAGCCGCCCTCAAGGGCGGCTGGGCATTGGTTAAACCACTCGGTGGCTCACCCTTGGCAGGCCATCACTTCCAGTTCTTGGCCACGATCTCTGCAAGGTCGACAACACGCTGGCTGTAGCCCCACTCGTTGTCGTACCAGCAGACGATCTTCACCATGTTGCCGCCCATCACCAGGGTCAGATCGGCATCAACGATGGTGCTCTCATCGGTGCCGGCGTGGTCGCTCGAAACCAGGGGCAGGTCGCAGTACTTGATGATCCCCTTCATGCCGTTTTCAGAGGCGGCCTTGAGCACGGCATTCACCTCTTCTGCGGTGGTGTCGCGACCGGTCTCGAACACCATGTCGCACACCGACACGTTGGGGGTGGGCACGCGCAGGGCGATACCGCTCAGCTTGCCCTTCACCTCTGGATAAACAAGGGCCACAGCCTTGGCTGCACCAGTGCTGGTGGGCACGATATTCACCGCAGCAGCGCGGGCACGGCGCAGATCCCTGTGGGAGGCATCCAGGATGCGCTGGTCACCGGTGTAGCTGTGGGTGGTGGTCATCGTGCCCTTCACGATGCCGAACGCCTGATCAATCGTCTTGACGATCGGCGCCATGCAGTTGGTGGTGCAGCTGGCGTTGCTGAGGATGTCCCACTCTTCGTGGCGATATTGATCAGCGTTCACGCCCACCACAAAGGTGCCGACCTTGTCGCCCTTGCCAGGAGCGGTGAGGATCACTTTTTTGGCACCGGCCTCGAAGTGCTTGCTGGCGCCCACGTCGTCGTTGAAGACGCCAGTGGACTCGATCACCAGATCAACCCCCCACTCTTTCCAGGGCAGGTTGGCAGGATTGCGGTCGTAGAAAGTCTTGATCGTCTTGCCGTTGACGATGATCGTGTCCTCGGTGGTGGACACCTCCGCGTTGCGGAGCGGGCCAAGCATCGAGTCGTACTTGAGCAGGTGGGCGTTGGTCTTGGTGTCGCCCGAACCATTGATGCCAACCAGCTCCAGGTTGGTGTCGGTCCCGCGGCTCAGCCAGCAGCGCGTGAAATTGCGACCGATCCGGCCGAATCCATTGATCGCAACGCGCAACGTCATGGCAATGAGCGGCGTGACCCGCTAGCAAGAGAGGATTTGGGCGCCGATCATACAGAAATCGGCCGTCCCGACCCCCTTGCCCCGGCCCTTAACAGGTCGGACCATGCCGAGACGCGCAGCAACTCGTAATGGAACGAGCGACGCTGCCGACTTAATTTCAGCGTGGTCGCAGCCTTTGGAGATCGTTTTGTCCGCCCTGCTCGATCGTCAGCAACCACTGCACTTCATCGGGGTGGGCGGCATCGGCATGTCGGCCCTGGCTGGGATCCTGGCGGAGCGGGGATACCGGATCAGCGGTTCAGACCCCCGCGACAACGCCGTGCTCGACAACCTGCGCAGGCTCGGCGTGCGGGTGTTCCGAGAGCAGAACGCGGCCACGGTGGCCGCCATCCGCAGCGGCACCTCCCAGGCCCCCCAGGTGGTGATCAGCTCGGCGGTGCCCGAAAGCAATCCAGAACTGCAGGAAGCCCGCCGAGCGGGATTGCGGATCCACCACCGCTCCGATGTGCTGGCGGCGCTAATCAACAACCAGCCCTCGATCGCGGTGGCCGGCAGCCACGGCAAGACCACCACCAGCACACTGATTGCCACGCTGCTGGCCGGAACCGACCACGACCCCACCGCCGTGATCGGCGGGATCGTGCCCGCCTTCGGCAGCAACGGTCGTCATGGCAGCGGCCGGCTGCTGGTGGCGGAGGCCGATGAATCGGATGGCTCGCTGGTGAAGTTTCGGCCTCACCTGGGAGTGATCACCAACCTGGAACTTGATCACACCGACCACTACCCCAACCTCGAGGCCCTGATCGCCACCCTGCAGCGCTTCGCCACCAGCTCCGAGCGTCTGCTCGCCAACCGCGATTGCCCGATCCTGCGGGAGCACTTCGAGGCCGACCACTGGTGGTCGATTGAGCATCCCGAGGGAGCTGATTTCGCCGCCATCCCCTGCCAGGAGCGGGGAGACGGGACCCGTGCCGACTTCTACGAGGCCGGCGTGCGCCAGGGCAGTTTTGAGTTGCCGCTGCCCGGCCGCCACAACCTGAGCAATGCCGCCGCCGCCATGGCCAGCTGCCGGCTGGAAGGCGTGTCGTTCGCCGAGCTGCGCCAGGCGGTGGCGGCCCTGCGCCCTCCCGGCCGGCGTTTTGATTTTCGCGGCAACTGGCAGGGGCGCCAGATTGTCGACGACTACGCCCACCACCCGAGCGAGGTGGCGGCAACCCTGGCCATGGCGCGGTTGATGGTGCGCAGTGGCCAGAGCCCACTGCCGGAGGCGCCCCAGCGGCTGGTTGCCGTGTTCCAGCCCCACCGCTACAGCCGCACGGCCCAGTTTCTCGAGGGATTTGCCGAGGCTCTGAGCCAGGCCGACGAGGTGCTGCTGGCCCCCCTCTATGCCGCCGGCGAAACCCCGATCGAAGGCATCAGCAGCACCGCCCTGGCCGAACGGGTACAACAGCTCGCCCCCTGCTTGCCGACGGGCGTGGCCACCAGTCTGGATCACCTGGCCGAACTGGTGGCGCAGGCAAGCCAGCCAGGCGATCTCGTGCTGGCCATGGGTGCCGGCGATGTGAACGGGCTCTGGGACCGGCTCAACCGGGTCGCACCGGCAGCGAGTGGCTCAACCACGCTGGTTGCCTGACGCCGATGATCGCCACCTCCTGCGCCACCCCATCAGCACTGCGTCCGGCGGTCTCCCTGCAGGAGTTCACCACCTGGAAAGTCGGGGGACCAGCTGAGTGGTTTGCCGAGCCGGCCGACGAGACAGAACTCATCACTCTGATCAGCTGGGCCCAACAACAGGGGCTGCCAATGCAGTGCATCGGCGCCGGGTCCAACCTGCTGATCGCCGATGCCGGCCTAGCAGGCCTCACCCTCTGCAACAGGCGCCTCCAGGGCAGTCGGCTCGACGCCAGCGGCCTGGTCGAAGCCCAGGCGGGCGAGCCGATCCCCACCCTGGCGCGCAAGGCCGCGCGAGCAGGCCTGCACGGGCTGGAGTGGGCCGTCGGCATTCCCGGCACCGTGGGGGGAGCGGTGGTGATGAATGCCGGGGCGCAGGGAGGCTGCACTGCGGAATGGCTCGTGAGCGTGCGAGTACTGGATCCACGCCGACCGGAAATCCCATTGGAGCTGAGCGCGGCGGAGCTGGCGTTCAGCTACCGCCACAGCAAGCTGCAGGGGGAGCCACTGATCGTGCTGTCCGCCCGCTTCCAGCTGGAGGCTGGCCACGACCCAACCGCGATCACCACGCGCACCAGTGCGAACCTGCACAGCCGCACCAGCAGCCAGCCCTACCAGCAGCCCAGTTGCGGCAGTGTCTTCCGCAACCCCGAGCCCCAGAAGGCAGGCCGGCTGATCGAGGAGCTGGGCCTGAAGGGACTGAGCATCGGCGGGGCAATGGTGTCGCCGATCCACGCCAACTTCATCGTGAACACCGGCGGAGCCACGGCAGCTGACATCGATACCCTGATCCGCACCGTGCAGCAGCGGGTACAGCAGGCCCATGGCATCGCCCTGCAACCCGAGGTGAAACGGCTGGGCCTCTAGCCTGCTGCCAGCAACCATCACGGCATGGCCGGCTTCGGACTCCCCAACTTCGGTCAGCTCACCGAGGCTTTCAAGAAAGCCCAGGAACTCCAGCAGAACGCCCAGAAGCTGCAGGAGGAGCTCGACGCGATGGAGCTGGAAGGCCGCAGTGGCGATGGCCGCGCCAGCGTGTGGCTCACAGGCAACCAGCAGCCGCTGCGGGTGCAGCTCGCGCCGGATCTGCTAGCCGAGGGTCAGGAGCGCTGCGAAGCGGCCGTGCTGGAGGCCCTAAGAGGCGCCTACGAGCTCTCCACAGCCACGATGAAGGGACGCATGGAGGAGCTCACCGGTGGTCTGAATCTGCCGGGCCTGGGGGGCTGAGCGGCTCCGGCTCATCGAGCTCCACCTGCTGGCGCAGACGCCGACGTGACAGCTGGCGCAGGCGCTGATCCAGCCTCGGCTCAGTGCGATGGCCCCGCTGCTTGAGGCCAGCACCTCTCTCACTGTTGTGCAGGGGCTCACGGCTGGCCTCGGCCAACACCGCCTCCAGGCACTGTTGGTAATGGTCGAAGCGGTCCCAGTCGCTGCCGGCGGCACACCCGGGGTCGCCCTGGTGCAGGCAGTTGGCATAGCGGCAGCGGTCCTGGGCCAGGCGCTGGCGCAATTCCGGAAACAGGGATGCCAGGGCGGCCGGATCGGTGGGCAATTCCGGGCGATTGAAGCCGGGGGTGTCGGCCAGCAGGGCACCGGGGGCCAAGGCAAACAACTCAACGTGCCGGGTGGTGTGGCGCCCCCGCTGCAGTCGCCCCGACACAGCCGCCACCCGCAGCTCCAGCTCGGGCCGCAGCCCATTGAGCAGGCTGCTCTTACCCACCCCCGAAGGGCCGCAGAGGACGGCAATGCCAGGCTCGCTGAGGGTGGCGCGCAGGGCGTCAAGTCCGACGCCAGTGCAGCTGGAGGTGAGCAGGGGCTCGTAGCCCCAGCCCCGCAACCGCTGTTGCCAGGCCTGGAGCTCCCCAGACGTCAGCCGATCAGCCTTCGACAACACCAACTGCACCGGCTGGCCTGTGGCCTCGGCAGTCAGCAGAAAACGGGTGAGCTGCAAGGGGTCGAGGGCAGGCTCCGCCAGTGAGGCCACCACCACCACCTTCGACACATTGGCCACCGCCGGACGCTGCAGCAGGGAGTGGCGCGGCTCCCGGCTGGCCACGGCTGCACGGGCAGCGGCCCCATCGATGCCATCCACCTGGACCCGATCGCCCACACAGATGGTCTGGCCGGTTTTGCCCAGGCGCGTGCGGCGGGTGCACAACAAGCGCCGCACGGGGAGCCCGGAAGAGCCGCCTGGTAAGGGCTGATCGAGCTCCACCCAGCAGTAGTTGGCCTGGAGAGCCACCACCAGACCCGCTCGGGCCTCAGCCACGGCGCTCGATCCGCAGGCGCACAGCGCCGCTGGCCTGCGGATGGGGCTCGATCACCACAACGTGCCCCGCACTCCGCAACCCCTCGCTCACCATCAGCTCGGGCTCACCGGCATCCAGATCCACCTGCAGCCGGGCCCCGGATTCCAGCTTCTCGAGAGCCAGCTTGGTGTGAATGAAATTGAGCGGGCAGGGGGTACCGCGCAGATCCAACGACGCCTCTGGCGGAGTGCCGGTCAACCCTGCCTCGGCCATCAATGCCCCCCGCCGAACAGGCCGCCGAACAGGCCACTCTTGTGGTGGTGCTTCTGCCCCCTGCTGGTGTGATGACCCGCCAGCTGTTCCAGCAGTTCCCGCTCTTCCCCGCTGACCTTGGTGGGCAGCTGCACCTTGACCGTGAACTGATGGTTGCCTCTGGCCACGGGGTTACCGAGCTTGGGTACTCCCTTTCCCTGCAGGGTGAGCACGGCCCCAGGCTGGGTACCAGCTGGAATCTCCAACTGGGTTTGACCATCGACGGTATCCACCTCGATGGTGTCACCAAGGATGGCCTGCAGGTAGTTGAGCGTCACCTCGGAGTGGATGGTGGTGCCATCTCGGCGCAACTGGGGGTGGGGCTGCACGGTGAGGAAGACGTAGAGATCGCCCTCCGGACCACCGCGCTGGCCGGCGTTGCCCTCCCCCGCCACCCGGAGACGAGTACCGGTGTCAACTCCGGCGGGGATGTTGATGCGCAGCTTCTTGCGCACCTGCTGCAGGCCCTGCCCACCACAGGCGCCACAGGGATCGGCGATCACCTGACCGCTTCCCTCACAGCTGGGGCAGGGGGCCACCTGGGTGAAGCTGCCAAACGGGGTGCGGGTGGCACGACGCACCTGACCTACCCCGCCACAGGTGCTGCAGCTGACCGGACCGCTGCCCGGCTTGGCACCGGAACCCTGGCAGGTGCCGCAGGTTTCCAAATGGCGGATCTGCACCTCCTTCTCCTGACCAAAAATCGCTTCCTGGAAGCTGATGTTGAGGTCGAGGCGCAGGTCATCGCCCTGGCGAGGCCCACGACGCCGGGGTCCGGCGGCGGCTCCGCCCATGCCCCCGCCGAAACCACTGAAGAAGGTTTCGAACAGGTCAGCGAAGCCCCCCATATCGCCCATGTCGGGCATGCCACCACCGCCAAGGCCCGCTTCACCGAACTGGTCATAGCGAGCACGGGTCTGGGGATCGCTCAGCACCTCGTAGGCCCGGCCGATCTCCTTGAACTTGTCTTCAGCGCCTGGGTCTTTGTTGACGTCGGGATGGTATTGGCGCGCCAGCCGCCTGTAGGCGCGCTTGAGCGTGTCGGCATCAACGTCGCGACCGACCCCCAGCAGCTCGTAGTAGTCGGCCATCAGCCAGCTTGCTCCTGGCTGGATGGGGCCTGACCGGCATCGGTGACAGGCTCAGCGGCCCCAGAAACAGCGGCGTCACCGGAAGGTCCGGGGCCCATCGACACCTTCACCAGGGCGTGACGGATCACGCGCCCATTGAGCTGATAGCCACGCTGCAGTTCCTCAATCACCACATCTTCGGGATGGTCGTGACTCTCCTCACGCATCACCGCCTCATGCAGGTTTGGGTCAAAGGGTTCACCCTCTGCACGCATCGGCGAGACACCGAGCTGTTTGAACACCTCAACAAGCTGTTTGTACAGCCCCTGATAGCTGCGATGCAGGTTCTGAGCCTCTTCGTGCTGGGGATTCAGTTGCTGCCGGGCACGATCAAAATTGTCGACCACCGGCAAGATCTCGCTGAGCGTGGAGCACACGATCTGGACACGAAGGTCGTCGTTGTCACGGCTCTGACGCTTGCGGAAGTTGTCAAAATCCGCCGCCAGCCGCATGTACTGGCCATTGAGGTTGTCGTAGTCAGCGCGTGCGGTCGCCAGCTCAGCCTCAAGCTGGGCCACCCGCTCACCAGCCTCGGCTTGGGATGCAGCAGCCTGGGGTGCCGCAGCCTGGGGATCGGCAACCCCCTCAGACTGATTCAAACCGGCAACGGCCTCTGCCGTGCCGCCACCGCCACCGCCACCGCCACCGCCGTCAACAGGCTCATCCACCGGCCCGGCGCTGGCGAGGCCCTCAGGGGAAGTGGTCTCAGCATCCATGGGGAGATCACCGCTCATGGCTGGCCCTGGCCAAAATCAAGTGAAGTCATGTTGAACGGCCGCGGGCACGTCCCACAAGCTGCGGAAGCCCGCACCTCCAGGCGGCCTGCGGTCAACCCAGGGCAGACGAACCACAATGGGCTGGGGACCCGTGCGCTGCGGCCAGCACAGGCACCGCACCCCCGCATGGCGATCCTCGGCGTCCAGACCCCCCAGCATGGAGACCCCATCCACCAAGCGCTCTCTGCTCGAGGACCTGCGCATCAAGGCCGGTCCTGAAACCGAGGTTGATGAGCAGGCAGGGGAACTGCTGGAGCGCGCCGGCGGAAGCGACGCCGGTTCACCGGTCATCAGCCTGGTTGATCAGATCCTGATCGAAGCCCTCGACAGCGGCGCCAGCGATATCCACGTGGAACCACAGGACAATGGGCTGCAGATCCGGTTTCGGCTCGATGGAGTGCTGCAGAAGCACTTCGATGAGCTGCCCAAGAGCCTGATTCCAGCGGTGACATCGCGGATCAAGATCATGGCCGATCTTGATATCGCCGAGCGGCGACTACCACAGGACGGCCGCATTCGTCGCATCTACAAGAATCGGAAGATGGACTTCCGGGTGAGCACCCTTCCAAGTCGCCATGGCGAGAAAATCTGCCTGCGTCTGCTCGACAGTGGCGCCACCCAACTGGGTCTTGACACATTGATCACAAGCGAGCGAGCACGCAACCAACTGCGCCTGATGGGATCCAAGCCCTACGGCATGATTCTGGTAACCGGGCCGACGGGATCGGGGAAATCCACAACGCTGTACGCCCTGCTCTCGGAGCGAAACGATCCGGGCATCAACATCTCCACGGTGGAAGACCCGATCGAGTACACCCTGCAGGGCATCACTCAGACCCAGGTCAATCGCGACAAAGGACTGGATTTCAGTATGGCGCTGCGCGCGTTCATGCGCCAGGACCCCGACGTGCTGTTGGTGGGGGAAACACGAGATTTAGAAACCGCCAAAACAGCCATCGAAGCAGCTCTCACAGGCCATCTGGTGCTCACCACCCTGCATTGCAATGACGCACCCAGCGCCATCGCCAGGCTCGACGAGATGGGGGTGGAACCCTTCCTGGTCAGCGCATCACTGCTCGGCATCGTCTCGCAACGACTGGTACGCCGCGTGTGCCCCGATTGCCGCATCAGCTATCAGCCAGAATCAGCCGAACTGGCACGGTTCGGACTGCTGTCGAGCGCTGAAACCCAAGCGGTATTTTACAAGGCCCGAGTGACGGGCAATGGTGCACAGAACAATTGTTCGAGATGCCAGGGAAGTGGCTACAAAGGACGCGTTGGCGTTTACGAGATTCTACAGATGAATGAAACATTTTCAACTGCAATAGCTCGCCGTTCAAGCACCGACCAAATTCGCAGACTGGCAATCGAATCGGGGATGAAGACCCTACTTGGATACGGCCTTGACCTGGTCAGAGAAGGTCTCACAACCCTTGCAGAAGTAGAACGCATGCTGTTGACTGATGCCGGCCTCGAGTCGGAGAGACAATCCCGATCCCTAAACGCCCTGACCTGCAAAGGCTGTGGTGCCGGAATGCAGGATGAATGGCTTGAATGCCCCTACTGCCTCACTCAACGATAACTCACCCACAATCACCTGATCATGGCGACCATCAGCATGATGATCGAAGATCTCATGGCAAAACTTGTGGAAGATGGCGGCAGTGATCTCCATCTCAGCGCCGGCTTACCACCCTATGGTCGCTTCAATGGTCAGCTCAGACCATTGGTTCAAGGCATACTGGAAGAAGAAGACTGCAATCGCCTGATCTTCTCAATGCTCAACAACTCCCAACGGAAGCAATTAGAGCAAACCTGGGAGCTAGATTGTGCTTATGGACTTAGGGGAGTTGCTCGCTTTAGGGTGAATGTTTATCGACAACGCGGCAGCTACGCTGCCTGCCTCAGAGCACTAGGCAATAAAATTCCATCTCTTCATAGCCTAGGCCTTCCCCCAATCGTGGAAGAAGTCAGCCGCATGCCAAAGGGCCTCGTGCTGGTGACGGGGCCAACAGGCTCAGGAAAGACAACGACCCTTGCCGCCATCCTTGATCACATCAACCATACCCGTGCCGAACATATTCTAACGATCGAAGATCCAATTGAGTTCACTTATAAATCAGACAAGAGCATTATTCACCAGCGGCAACTCAATGATGATACGCGCAGCTTCGCCAATGCTCTGCGTGCCGCGCTAAGAGAAGACCCAGATGTGATCCTGGTTGGCGAGATGCGCGATCTGGAAACCATACAGCTGGCCATCAGCGCAGCCGAAACCGGGCATCTGGTGTTTGGAACACTTCATACAAGCTCTGCAGCTCAGACTGTTGACCGCATGGTGGACGTCTTCCCACCTGGCCAGCAGACCCAGATTCGAGTTCAATTAAGCAACAGCCTTAATGCTGTTTTTGCCCAGACTCTGTGCAAACGCCAGAATCCCAAACCTGGTGAATTTGGTCGCGTGATGGCTCAGGAGATCATGATCAATACACCCGCAGTAGCAAACCTGATTCGAGAAGGAAAAACGGCACAGCTCTATTCTCAAATTCAAACGGGAGGGCAGTTGTCGATGCAGACTTTGGAGAAAGCTCTTGCAGAACTTGTGCAGTCAAACCAAATCAGCCTTGAGCATGCCGCCTCCCGATCAAGCAGACCAGAAGAACTGCGGCGTCTGGTGAGTGATCTTGGCTGATGGCCATCTTCAAAGCGACTTACAAAGATCCTCGCGGTCGGGATCGAAGTCTGAGGCTTGATGCTGTTGATGCAACCATCGCCAGACGAAACCTACGCCGACGGGGAATTTCGCCGACTCAGCTGATCCGGGAGGATCAAACCTCAGCAGACCAGGGATCTACCGACAAGAAGAAAAAGGACATTCATCCACTCGGACAATGGTCGAGACTGCTGGAACGTTCGCCTGGCATCCTCGAAAAGGCCGTGTTTGCCAACAAGCTGGCGGCTCTGGTGGATGCGGGCGTACCGATCGTGCGCAGTATCGATCTGATGGCCGGCCAGCAAAAACTGCCAATATTTCGCCGTGCGTTGCTGGCCGTCAGCCGAGATGTGAATCAAGGCATGGGGTTGGCGACAGCCCTACGTCGTTGGCCGAAGGTGTTTGACCGACTCAGCATTGCCATGGTGGAAGCAGGGGAAGCCGGCGGAGTTCTGGATGAAACGCTGCGGCGCCTGGCCAAACTGCTGGAGGACAATGCCAAAATGCAGAATCAGATCAAAGGTGCGATGGGGTATCCGGTGGCGGTGCTCACTATCGCTGTGCTCGTATTTCTGGGAATGACGATCTTTCTGATCCCGACATTTGCCGGGATCTTTGAAGATCTTGGTGCTGAGCTGCCCTGGTTCACCCAGATGATGGTGGATCTGAGTGGACTGCTCCGCTCGCCCTTCTCTGTCGTGATGTTCACCATCCTGGTTGGGGGGTTATGGCTGCTGCGCAGCTACTACGCCACTCCCCAGGGACGGCGCACCATTGATGCCCTGATTCTGAAACTGCCTCTGTTTGGCGACCTGGTGCAGAAATCGTCGACAGCTCAGTTCTGCCGCACCTTTAGTTCTCTTGCCAAGGCAGGAGTTCCAATTCTGATGTCTCTGGAGATTGTCAAGGAAACCACCGGCAATTCAATCATCTCTGATGCCATCAACAGTAGCCGAGACGACATAATCCAGGGAATCCCCTTAAGTATCGCTCTTGATAGCAAAAACGTGTTTCCCTCCATGGCCATGGGGATGCTGGCCATTGGCGAGGAGACAGGCGAGATGGACGCCATGCTCTCCAAGGTGGGTGACTTTTACGAAGACGAAGTAGCAGCCTCCGTGAAAGCACTCACATCTATGCTCGAGCCTGCCATGATCGTGGTAGTTGGCGGAATCGTGGGGTCAATTCTCCTGGCGATGTATCTGCCGATGTTTGCCGTTTTTGATCAGATTAAATAGTGAAACCACGAGTTCAATTACAACTCCGATCAGCCGCCAGTGACTGACCAGCCAGCCAACCCGATGTCCAGCAGTGCTGGAAGTTGAAGCCACCGGTGAGACCATCCACATCCAGCAGCTCACCCACCAGATAGAGGCCGGCCTGCCGGCGGCTCTCCATCGTGGCCAGATTCACCTCTCCCAGCGGCACGCCACCGGCGGTGACAAATTCCTCGCCAAAGGGTCCCCGACCGCTGACGTGATGCTCGCTCTGACGCAAGGCCTTGAGCAGATCCTGGCGCTGACGCTTGCTGAGATCGGCCCAGCGCTGCTCCGTGGGAATCCCGCAGCGCTGCAGCAGATGGCCCCAGAGACGTCGGCTGAGCTGGGGCCAGGGCCGCCAGCTGCCCAGCTGACGCCGGGCCTGCTCCTGACGGCAGACCTCCAGGCGGCGCTCCAGCTCCTGGGGCGGCAGGCCGGCGGTCCAATTGACGCGCAACGCGGCCCGATAGCCACAGGCCCGCAGCTCCCGGGCTGCAAAGGCAGTGAGCCGCAGGCAGGCCGGTCCGCTCAGCCCCCAGTGGGTGATCAGCACCGGGCCCTGCTGACGAAAGCGTTCACCCGATGGCAGCAGGAGCTCCAGCTCCACCGGATCCACGGCCAGGCCGGCCAATTCGGTGAGCGAATCCTGGGCCAGGGCCAGGGTGAACAGCGACGG
Source organism: Prochlorococcaceae cyanobacterium (assembly GCA_044352535.1). GTDB lineage: Bacteria > Cyanobacteriota > Cyanobacteriia > PCC-6307 > Cyanobiaceae > NIES-981. Next base: position 5,913 of record JBILDP010000009.1, on the reverse strand, counting down.
CACCGGTGGCACGAGTCCGTGGCCGAGGGCTGCAACCAGCTGGCGACCGCTGGGATGGCTGCCGGTGGCCAGCACCAGATGATCGGCCCTGAGCGTGCCCCGACCAACACCCACACGCCCCCCTCCGTCGGTGTCCTGTCCTGACCCCCGGCGCCAGCCCAGGGCAAAGCCACCGCCCTCGCTCGCCTGGGCCGCGTGCAGAGCCACACCCGGGTGAAGCCGCACACCAGCGGACTGGGCGGCAGTGCGCAGGGTCTGCACCACCGCGGTGGAGCGGTTGGCACGGGGGAACAGGCGGCCGTCTGGCTCCTCCACGAGCTCCAGTCCATGGGCGTCAAACCAGGCCACCGCATCGCCGGTGGCGAAGCGCGAGAAGGGACCCCGCAGGGCCTTGCCACCGCGGGGATAGTGACCCACCAGGGCGCGGGGATCCCAGCAGGCGTGGGTCACGTTGCAGCGGCCGCCACCGCTGATCAACACCTTGTGCAACGGCTCAGGCGTGGCCTCCAGGATGTGCACGTCGGCCACCCCCGCCTCCGCGGCGCCAATCGCCGCCATGAAGCCGGCCGGGCCGCCGCCGGCCACCAGCACCGAAACCCGTTCAGGAAGCATCACTGGGCAGCATGGGGAGTGGAGCGGAAGGCACGGAACAGAAGACATGAAGCACGACGCCGAGCCGAAACCGCACGCCGCCTGGCCGCATCACCGCTTCAGTGTGGCGCCGATGCTCGACTACACCGACCGGCACTTCCGGGTGGTGATGCGACAGATCAGCCGCCACTGCCTGCTCTACACCGAGATGGTGGTGGCCCAGGCCCTGCACCATGCTCGCCGGCAACCGGGAGCCAGCGAGCCCGGGGGGCGGCTGGAGCGGCTGATCGGCTTTGATCCCTGCGAGCGCCCCCTGGCCCTGCAGCTGGGCGGCGACGATCCCGACCTGCTGGCGGAGGCCGCCCGGCTGGCGGCCGACTGGGGCTACGACGAGGTGAACCTCAACGTGGGCTGCCCGAGTGAAAAGGTGCGCAAGGGGCGCTTCGGGGCCTGTCTGATGGCCGACCCCAACCAGGTGGCCCGCTGCGTGGCAGCGATGGCGGCCGCCAGCCCCCTGCCGGTGACGGTGAAGCACCGGATCGGTATCGACGATCGCGATTCCTACGCGGAGCTGCTGGCCTTCGTGGACACGGTGGCGGCGGCTGGCAGCCAGCGCTTCGCCGTGCATGCCCGCAAGGCCTGGCTGGAGGGGCTCGACCCCAAGCAGAACCGCACGATCCCACCCCTCCGCCACGATCTGGTGCACCAGCTCAAGGCCGATCGGCCGGAGTTGGTGATCGAGCTCAATGGCGGCCTACAGACGCTGGGTGATTGTCGTGAGCATCTGCAGGCAGGCGGCGCAGGCATACGCCTCGATGGCGCCATGGTGGGGCGCGCCGTGTACCAGCATCCGCTGCGCTGGAGTGGTCTTGACCGGCAGCTGTTCGAGGACTGGTCAGCCCCCGAAACGGTGCAGGCCTCGGCCGTGCTGCGTGGCCTGCTTCCCTACGCCGAGAGATGGCGCAGCCGGGGCGATCGGCTCTGGCCGATCGCCCGGCACCTGGTGCACCTGGTGGAGGGGGTGAGCGGCGCCCGCCACTGGCGCCACCAGCTCACCCAGGCTGCCGGCGATCGCCAGGCAGGCCCAGATGTACTGGCATGGGCCGCCGAGCAACTGGAAGAGCGGGGCTACTGAGTGCGACCCGGGAAGGCCGCGATGGGAGCCTGTAAGCCCCTGAGCTAAAACGCCTCGTGGCCACCGCCACTGCGACGCCGGCGGGTGCGACCGGCGCCGAAGGCATCTCCACCATCCCCACCGCTGCGGTCTTCCCAGCCGCGGGTACCCGAACCTCGCTCAGCTCCGCCACCGCCATCACCACCACCTCCGGCGTAGCCACCACCTCCGTAACCGCCACCGCCGCCATAACCACCACCACCTGCATAACCACCGCCACCGCCGTAACCACCGCGGCGGGACCCGCCACCGCCATAACCACCACCACCGCCGCCGCTGCTGCGGGGCTCGGCCTTGTTGATGCGCAGGGGGCGACCCATGAGCTCGGCTCCCTGCAGGGCCTCAATGGCGCGCACCTCGGTCTCGTCGTCGGCCATCTCCACAAAGGCGAAGCCCCGCTTGCGCCCCGTATCCCGCTCCAGGGGAAGGGCACAGCTCACCACCTCACCAAAGGGGGCGAACAATTCGCTCACGTCTTCCTTTTCGGCCCGGAAGGGGAGATTGCCGACAAAAATGCTCACGTCACTGAATCCAGGACCTCTCAGGCCCTAACGCAGCCAGCCTAGGGGCGCCGGCCTCAACTGCCCAGACAGGTGCCCAGACGGACGCGGTGCTGCTGCAGCCGAACCCGAACCTGTTCAAAGCCGGTGCCGCCCTCACTGCGACGGGCCGCCACCACCTGACGCGGTTCGATCGCAGCAAAGATGTCGGCCTCGAAGCCAGGGTGCAGCTGCTGCCAGCGCTCCAGCGGCAGCTGCCGCAGCAGCAGCCCCTCCGCCAGGCACATCTTCACCAGACCGCCCACCAGCTGGTAAGCCTCGCGGAATGGCACCCCCCTGGCCACCAGGTAGTCGGCCACATCGGTGGCATTGGAGAAGTCGGAGCCCACCGCCGCTTCCAGCCGCTGCGGCCGGAACTCCAGCCCCTCCTCGAACAGGATCGCCATCGCCTCGAGGCAATCCAGCACCGTTTTCACCCCGTCGAACAGGGCTTCCTTGTCTTCCTGAAAATCCTTGTTGTAAGCGAGCGGCAGGCCCTTGATCATCGTGAGCAAGCCCATCAGGTGGCCAAACACGCGGCCGCTCTTGCCCCGCACCAACTCGGGCACATCGGGGTTCTTCTTCTGGGGCATAAGGCTGCTACCGGTGGCGCAGCGATCACTGAGGGCGACGAAGCCGAACTCCTCACTCGCCCAGAGAATCACCTCCTCACTGAGACGGCTGAGGTGGGCCAGCACCAGCGAGCCCGCCGCCATGAACTCCACGGCGAAATCCCGATCGCTCACCGCATCAAGGCTGTTGGCGTAGATCGCCTCGAAACCAAGCTCCTCAGCGGTGGCCCTGCGATCGATCGGCACCGGCGTACCGGCCAGGGCGGCCGCCCCCAGCGGGCAGATGTTCACCCGCTTGCGCACATCGGCCAGGCGCTGGCGGTCGCGTTCCGCCATCTCGATGTAGGCCGAGAGGTGGTGGGCCAGGCAGAGGGGCTGGGCCCGCTGCAGATGGGTGTAGCCAGGAATGAGGGTGTCGGCGTGACGCTCGGCCTGATCCAGCAGGGCCCGCTGAAAGCGCAGCAGGCCAGCATCGATGGCATCGATCTGGCGCCGCAGCCACAGGCGGATATCGGTGCCCACCTGATCGTTGCGGGAGCGGCCGGTGTGCAGCTTCTTGCCCAGGGGCCCGAGCAGCTCGATCAGCCGCCGCTCCACGGCGAAGTGCACATCCTCAGCCTCCAGGCCGGGGTTGAAGCGTCCCCCGGCCGCCTCGGTGCGCACCTGCTCCAGCCCGGTGACCAGCTGATCGGCCTCGGCCTCGCTGATCACGCCGCAGCGCCCCAGCATGCGGGCGTGGGCGATCGAACCGTCGAGGTCCTCCTGCAGCAGGGCGATGTCGAAGCCGATCGAGGCGTTGAAGCGCTCGATCGCCGGATGCAGCCCCTGCTCGAAGCGGTTGCTCCAGGTAGACGACGCAGACTCAACGGCCATGGACTGGAGTGCGGGCAGCGGACAGGGCGACCCCTCAGCTTGGCATCACCCAAACCGACCGCTGTCAGGAAGGCAGGGAGGGAAGCGTCACCTCCTCCCTGAGCTTGAGGACCACCATCGAGGCGTCGTCTTCCAGCTGGCGGTCGGCCCCCACAAAACGATCGAGCCGGGCAAACAGCTGATCGAGGATGCCGCGGGCTCCCACCCCTGAGCGGCAGGCGCCGTGAAAACTGCGCTGCAGGCGCTCCAGATCGAAGCGATCACCACTGAAGCCACTGGCTTCTGTAACGCCATCGGTGTAGTAGAGCACCACGTCGCCGGCCTCCAACACGGTTTCACAGACGCCGTAGTGAGCCTCGGTCTGGAGACCGATCAACGGGCCAGGCGCGTCGAGCAGCTCCGCCTGATTGAGCCGGCGGCGCCAGAGCAGGGGCGGATTGTGGGCGGCGTTGGCATAGCGGAGTCGGCGGGCCTGGGGGTCGTAGTCGGAATAGAACAGGGTGACGAACCGGTGCGACTGCGCCAGATCCTGCTGGGCCAGCTGGTTGAGATCTGCGAGAACGCGATCCGGACCATGGCCACTCAGCACCTCGGCCCGCAACATGCCGCGCAACAGGGTCATCAGCAGGCCGGCAGGCACGCCCTTGCCCATCACATCCCCCATCACCAGCGCCCAGCGGGCCTGCTCCAGCGGCCGTCCCTGCAGGTTGGGCTGGGTGGGAATGAAGTCGTAATAGTCGCCACCCACCTCGTAGGCGGGCCGGCAGCGGGCCGCCAATTCCACCCCATCGATCACCGGGCAGTGATCCGGCAACAGCTGGGCCTGGATCTCGGCACCGATGCTGAGCTGGCGATCAAGTCGCTCATGGCGACGCAGCGTTTGGTGCAGCCCATCGTTTTCCAGGGCCAGACCGGTGAGATCGGCTGCCACCTGGAGATGACGACGGTGGATCTCGCTCCAGCAGTAGCCATCGCGCCCAGAAAACACATACAGGCGACCGCGGAACTGGTTACGGGTCACCACCGAAGTGGCGTAGAGATGCACCTCGCCCAGCACGCGGGCAACCCGTTGATCAAGCCAGGCCGCAACAGCCGCTTCACCCTTGAGAGCAAGCAGCTCGCTGTCGGGGGCTGCAGCCAGCTGGCGTAACACCTCGCTGCAACGCTCCTGGGGCAGGGCCTGCAGCTGATCACGCCAGAGCCGGCCGTCGTCGTGAAGCGGCACCAGCAGCGCACCCTCCGCTTCCACCAGACGGCTGGCCACCAGGGGCACCAGCTCCAGGAAACGACCGAGGTTGGTGAAACTCCGCAGGGCAAAGGCCAGCGAGGCCAGAAGCTCCTGGTTGCGGCGCTGCTCTCGACTGAGGCTGTCCATCAGCTGCCGGAGGGATTCCGAAGCTGAACCGCGAACCGGCCCATCCAGGGGAGCCAGCTGGCTGGAGGGGGCAGGGGAACTGGAAGGCGGCGTCTGGCTCACCGCACAGCCGCTGAGAGCCCGAAAGATAGCCGGGTTCAGCTGGCCAGCAGGGCCTCCACGAATTCAAAACTGTTGAAAGGGCGCAGATCGCGGATCCCCTCGCCGGCGCCGATGAAGCGGATCGGCAAGCCGGCCTCGGAAGCCACCGCCAGGGCCACGCCTCCACGGGCGCTGCCATCGAGCTTGGTCACCACCACGCCGGTGAGACCAGCCGCACTGGCAAAGGCCATGGCCTGCCTGAGACCGTTCTGGCCCTGACTGGCATCGAGCACCAGCAGCGATTCCACCGCCGCCTCGGGAGCCAGTTTGTCGACAATGCGCCGCACCTTGGCCAGCTCCTCCATCAGGTTGTGCTTGGTCTGCAGACGGCCAGCGGTGTCGACCAGCACCAGCTCGGTACCGTGGGCCTGGGCAGCGCCGATGGCGTCGTAGACCACGGCCGCCGGATCGGCGTTGGCGCTGGGGTTGGCGATCACCGGCACACCGCTGCGCTCACCCCACACCTGCACCTGTTGCACGGCGGCTGCACGGAACGTATCAGCCGCTGCAATCAGACAGCTATAGCCGCTGCGCACCGCCAGGTTGGCGAGCTTGCCGAGAGTGGTGGTCTTGCCGACCCCGTTCACACCCACCATCAGCCACACATTGAGGCGGCCTTTGCGGGGAGCCAGCAGGGGCACACCGCTC